>JBGQCE010000210.1:0-6386 GCA_041495185.1 Bradyrhizobium sp. | reverse complement strand
TCGCGTGCGAGCTGGAGTCCCGGTCTCGTAGAGATCATCGGATGGACCGATTGCGATGAGAGTCTTTCGTTTGGAGCAGTGTTAAAGGGTAATGCTTGGGGGCGACCGGATGACAAAATTGGCGTGGCAGGGGTGGTCGAAGGCCTCTCGCCCATAGCCCGCGCCTATTTCGCTGCCGGGGGCCTGGGGATTCTGATTGGCGATGGCCAGCTCAACTATCGCCCTGAGAAGATCCTCGAAGCCTATTATGCCTACAGCCTCAACAAATCGGCGACGCTCACCTTCGACTATCAGTTCATCGACAATCCCGGATACAATGCCGACCGGGGACCGGTTTCAATCTTCTCCGCACGATTGCACGCGCAGTTTTAAGCGCGATGACAAATGGTCTCTTCGTGGCGCTGCCGATTGCGCTGCCCGCCATCCGGGAGCCAACCATGCGATCTGTCGTCATTACCGGGGCGTCCACCGGCATCGGCTGGGCCACCGCGAAACTACTGATCGATCGCGGATATCGCGTGTTCGGCAGCGTGCGGAAACAGGCCGACGCCGACCGGTTCGGGCGCGCGCCCGCGAGCTGGAAGGCCTCGGCCATCAGGAGCGCGCGCCGCTATCCTGTTCCCCGGACCTGCACCGCCAGTCACCCCGGGCCAGCCTGACCCCTTGCGCGGCGAGGCCTGGCTGCCCGGAATCGATCCGGCTGCATGCCAGGGCGCCCAAATTCATTGCGTGTTCATGACGTTTCACTTACATTTTTATGACACGCCGCAGGCTCCGGCTGCGACGTCCGTCTCCTGGTCATCGCCAGCCAAGGCCCAAAGGCAGTGCCGGGTATAGTTGCGTCCCCTCCATGGCGCCCGCGCCAAATCCAGGTCCATCCGCTAGCGTCGCCGCCGGGGGCATAGCCTCGCTCGGCGTCTGGCGGCTGCTTGCCGTCGCAGCACCGCATCTGGCGGCGCTGGGCATTATGCTTCAGACCGAAACCGACTTCGGTTCGCGCACCGGCTTTCTGCTGTCGTGGGGGATCCTGAACTTCTTCTGGATCACGCTGCTGCGGCGTCCCGCCTTGTCGGGCGCGCTGTCGCTCACGCTGGTCGTGGTGCTGATCCTGCTGTCGCGGCTCAAGCACGACATCGTGCAGATGACCGCGAACTTCGTCGACCTGATGGTGATCGACCGCGATACTGCGGCGTTTCTCTTTACGATCTTCCCCAATCTGCGCTGGTCCGTGATCGGCGCGGCCGTCGTCACCATTCCCTTGATGTACGCGCTGTGGTGGCTCGATCCGTTCCGCATCCGTCGTCTGCCGGCCCTGGCCTGCAAGCTGGCGTGTCTTGCTGCATTGGTCGGATATTCCTTTGCCTGGCCGGATGAAGCCTGGCGCGGCTATTACGACGACGGCTATCTGTCGAAATTTTCCCGCTCCGGCGTCACCGCCGTGTCGGATTTCATCAACTTCGGCTTCATGGAATCGGACGCGGTCGCCGCCGAGCATCTCAAGGTGCCGCTGCTGGATTCCTGCCATCCCGCAGGCCGCCGGCCGCACATCATCATGATCCACGATGAATCCAGCTTCGACATTCGTCAGGCCGACGGCATCAAGGTGCCGCCGGGCTATGGCAGCCATTTCAAATCGTTCGACGGCAAGGCGCGCAAGTTCCTGGCCGAAAGCAATGGCGGCCCGAGCTGGTTCACCGAATACAATGTGCTCGCCGGGCTTTCGTCGCGCTCGTTCGGCCGGTTTTCCTATTTCGTGACCCGGATCGCGTCGGGCCGCGTCGAGCGCGGACTGCCGCTCGCGCTGCGCCGCTGCGGCTATGACACGGTCTCGCTCTATCCGGCTTTCGGCGCGTTTATGAGCGCACGCAGCTTCCAGACCACCACCGGCATCCAGCATTTCTACGATGCGCACGATCTCGGCGCCAAGGACGTCGAGCCCGACAGCTTCTTCTACGACAAGGCCTTGAAGCTGATGTCGCATGAAACGCCTGCTACCCCGCTGTTCATGTTCGTCTATCTCGCCGCCAATCATTTTCCCTGGGAAACCCGGTTTCGCCCCGAGCTGATGCCGGACTGGCGCAAGCCCGGCAACGAGCCCGTGGTCGACGAATATCTGCGCCGGCAGGCGATGAGCGCCGACGATTACTCGGCGTTCATCGCAGGGTTGAAAAAGAAATTTCCGTCGCAGCCGTTTCTGATCGTGCGCTATGGCGATCATCAGCCGGAATTCTCGCCGCATATTCTCGATCCCGGTCTGGATGAGGCCGGTGTCGGCAAGAAGCTGGATAGCTACGACCCGCGCTATTATGCGACCTATTATGCGATCGACGCGATCAACTTCGAACCGGTCAAGAGTCCCGCGGTCATGGATACGATCGACGGGCCTTATCTGCCGCTGGTGATCCAGGAAGCCGCCGGTATTCCGCTCGATCCGTCGTTCGAGGAACAGAAGAATATCATGCTGCGCTGCAAGGGCCTGTTCTATGCCTGCAAGGACGGCGCGGAAGCCCGCCGCTTCAACAAACTGCTGATCGACGCCGGCCTCATACACGGATTGTAGACTATCGGACCTACGGTTCCCGGCGAAGCAGGGCCCCGGCAGCCGCCTTGAGTGTGGCCGTGCAAACCTGCTACGCTGCCTGGGCGAGAGATTTTTTCAGGGTTTTTCCGGATTTTGTCGCTATGGTGATGCGTCTTTTCGCACCGCAATTTCTTGTCATCTGGGCCTTCCTCGGCTCGGCCATCGCGGTCCATTTCCGCGGCAAGGTCCGGCTCGGATTCTGGTGGCAGTTTTCCGACCATTCCACCATCATGGCCCCCTACAATGTGCTGATGTACCTGTTCTCGGCGGTGCCGAACCGGCCCATCCTGCAACAGGGAACGCTCCCCGAACTCAAGGCGCTTCGCGACAATTGGCAGGTGATCCGCGAGGAGGCGCTGGTGCTGTTTGCGCAGGGGCAGATCAAGGCCGCGGACAAATACAACGACTGGGGTTTTAATTCGTTCTTCCGCACGGGGTGGAAGCGGTTCTATCTGAAATGGTACGATGCGGCACTGCCGTCGGCGATCGCCAATTGCCCGAAGACGGTTGAACTCGTGAATTCGATCCCGACCGTCAAGGGTGCGATGTTTGCGAGCCTGCCGCCCGGCGGCCGTCTGGTCCAGCACCGCGATCCCTATGCCGGATCGCTGCGCTATCACCTCGGATTGTTGGTGCCGAAGACGCCGGGCGAATGCCGGATATTCATCGACGGCGAGCCTTACTCCTGGCGCGAGGGCGAGGACCTGCTGTTCGACGAGACCTATCTGCATTACGCCGAGAACACCACCAGCGACGACCGCATCATCCTGTTCTGCGACGTCGAGCGCCCGCTGCACACGCGCGCCATGATCGCGGTCAATCGCTGGGTCAGCAAGCACGTCATCAATGAAAGCGCGACGCAGAATGAAGAGGGCGAGCGCGTCGGCTGGCTCAACCGGATCTTCGGCTATGTCTACCACGTGCGGCTGGTGGGCAAGCGGATGAAGGCCTGGAACAAGCGGGTCTATTACGCGGTCAAATACCTGCTGATCGGCGGCATCCTCGGCGCGTTCCTGGCGACTGCCTTCGCCTGAGACGTCTCGACGGCGAACCTCTTCTGCGCGCGGTCCGCCTCAGTATCTGAAGTCTTCCTTTGACCCTGGGCGCCCATGTCATACGATATGAACATATGAACCCAATTCGATTGATGTTTTTTATTTTTACAATCGCCGCCTGGTCGTCGGCATCGGCCGAGACCATGAGGTTTGAAGACGCGGCGGGACTATTGGGTAAAAGCTGTGCCAAGGATATCGATGCAAACTGCCGCGGCGTCAATCTGGACTCTACTCGTATGAAGGATTGCCTTTACCGCAATCAGGAGAGTTTGTCGGCCCAGTGCAAGAATGACTATGTTCAAGCCTTCGACGCGATCCAGAAACGTGTGGCCGCACGTTCGGCCGTCACCAAATTATGCGAACGCGACGTGGCCAAATTCTGCGCCGGCGTCCAAAAGGGCAGTGGCCAGGCTGTGGACTGCTTATTGGCGGGACCACGCGGCGTGAGCATAAATTGCAACAAGGCCATTGGCGAAGCGGGGTATCGCTAATGTTGTCGGAGAAGAAAACCCGACGTGGCGTTGGCCTGCTCATCGTCGCGCTGATCGGCTTCACGGCGCTGCCATGTCAGGCGCAGACCCAGGCGGGCGGCGCAGCGGAAGACTGGGTCAGCAAGCTCGCCGGCCTTGAAACCGCGCCGGATCTGGATGTCGCTGCCCTGCGGCAACAGGCTATGGAGCGAGTCAAGTCGAAAGCCGACGCAGCGCCGATAAAGCGACCGCCCGTCGCCGCTCAGTTGCTCAAGCTGCCGCAATTTCTTGCCGAAATTCAATTTGATGAAGACGCTGCGGTGATTCGGCCCGATTCTTATCGAACGCTCGGGCGCATCGCAGATACGCTCTATCATCCATCGCTGCTCGGATACAAGTTCCTGATCGTCGGCCATACCGTGTCGACGGGCAGACGCGAAAATAATCTGACGCTGAGTCAGAGGAGAGCCGACGTGATCCGCGAAGTGCTGGTGAACACATTCAAGATTTCGCCAAAACGCCTTCAGGCGATCGGTCTGGGTGAAGAGCAATTGATCGATGCCGCCCATCCGGCAGCGGCGATCAACCAACGGATCCAGGTTGCGACGGTAGCAAAGGCATTTTAGCGCCAGCGCTGCTGGTGACAGCGTTCGCGTGGGATCTCAGCCTTTTTCCGGCCAATCGGTGTGCAGCTGGGGATTCTCTTACGCAAGCGAACAGTGTGATGCGCTCAACCGCACGCAACGTTTCAAAAATTAGCGGCAACTAGATCATAGGAACCCCTGCTTCCGCGAACATAGACCCTTGCTGCGGCGGCACATATCAGATCACGGTTCGAATCGAACACTTTCAGAAAGCCTGACTCATCGGTACGGGCATCTGGTTGAATTCGCCTCAATGCATCTTCGTTTATAAAAAATGATGCCTCTATGGCGCTATCATATCCCCAAAATCGCACGGCATGCCGTGTTTGGTCATACGAGCGGCTATGATTTGGAAAATCAATCATGTGGTCGAGACCGATCAAGTTGTTGCCGGCCCACGACCGGTCTGACCGGGACTGGAATCAGCGAACCCTCGTCGTTGAATGCGCGTTGCAATATTCGCTCGGTCGCCACAACAATTTGGCCGCGGATTTGTCTTAGCGAGTTAATGCGTTCAACCCACTGGCGTTCAATGCGGCGATGGAAGCTCAACAGATATTTGCCGCTCATTACGTCAACCTCGCTGACATGCTCTTACGTGCTTTGATCATCTGTTCATCAGATAGGCACTAATTTCGCTTTTGCGAGCCATCATGGAGGTGCGATCGCTGCATGGCATCACTGCCGACTTTTCCCGCCTCGAAATAATTCGGCCGGTTTGAGCCAGATCAAGGCTGCCAGGGTTGGGAAGGCCAGGATGTTTTTTGGTATTTTCTCTAACGATGGAGAGAACAATGAACCTTCCGAGATTGTGGACCAGAAGCCAAGAGTTGGACCCGTTCCGAGTTATGCGCCGCGAAATGGAAAATGCGTTTCGTGCCTTCGATCAGAAACCGACTTCTCCCGACATCGGGGCTGGCGCGCCGGCAATCAATGTGGCGGAAACAAATGATGCCTTTGAAGTGACCGCCGAACTTCCCGGGGTCGACGAGAAAGATATCAACGTCAACCTTGACGACAATCAGTTGGTAATTTCCGGTGAGAAAAAGGAGGAGAGCACGAAAGAAGAGAAGGACTGGCATATCGAGGAGCGCAGCTACGGCTCATTCTATCGATCGATGTTCTTACCTTTCGAGCCGGAAGAGGGAGCCGTTCAAGCTCATTTCGATAAGGGTGTGCTGCATCTCACGATCAAGAAGCCTGCCAAGGCCGTCAAGACCACCAAGAAAATCGATATCAAGACGGGCACCCCGCCGAGCACGAGCCCTGTATCGAACAAGGCCGCTGCACCGAGCAAGGCCGCTTAGTCCTGTACGGTGGTCGCAAGAATCCGGAGACCGAACTAAATAAGCCAGTTCCGGTCTCCGGATTTTGTGTTCATTTTTGCGCTACGGCCATTTGAACAATAAGGGTCATACTTTCAAATCTGATCGGCGTTTTGATCATTTGCATCGTTGGTGCAATTTTGGGCCATTGATAAATTTGTCAACGAAGCGCGCCTGGCAAATCTTCTCAAACTGCTTGTGGCACTGATCTGCATGGCAGCTATCCTCCAACGGGTGCTGCCGCTGGCGGGAATTAACTGGCTGTAGCGCGGCCCACGCCGCCGCCAATCTCAAGCGGTGTCTGCGCAAGG
>JBGQCE010000209.1:0-6413 GCA_041495185.1 Bradyrhizobium sp. | reverse complement strand
GCTCGCCGAGCCGCACCAGCAATACCTGTTCGGTCTGGGTCACGGTGAAGACCGAGCTGTAGGCGACGATCAGGACGACAAACAGCACGAACAGCGAGATTATACCTGCGACTGGGGATCTCATCTGGTGGCTCCGCCCTGTTGTTGCGGCTGGCTGGTCGTCGCCGGCGCGGCACGTCGCGGCGTCAGCTCACTCAGCGGCAGATATGGCACGATGCTCTGCGAGGACGAGCCGCCGCCGTCATAGATCAGCTTCTCGGAACTGCCGAGGATGCGTTCCATGGTTTCCAGATAGATGCGCTGCCGGGTGACGTCAGGCGCCTTCTTGTATTCGTCGTAGACTTTCAGGAAGCGCGCGCTCTGACCCTTGGCTTCGGCGATCGCCTGCTGCTGGTAGCCTTCGGCGACCTGGATGATTTGCGCCGCGCGTCCGCGCGCGTCCGGGACGACGCGGTTGGCATAGGTCTGGGCTTCGTTCTGCAACCGCTCGAGATCGGCGCGCGCCGCCTGGACGTCGCGGAACGAATCGATCACCTGCGCCGGCGGATCGACCTTCTGCATCTGCACCTGCTGCACGAGGATGCCCGAACCATAACTGTCCAGCGTCTTCTGCATCAGTTCCTGCACAGCCGCCTCGTTGGTGGTGCGGGCGCCGGTGAGGATCGGCTGGATGTTGGAGCGGCCGACGACTTCGCGCATCGCGCTTTCGGCGACCGCTTTCACGGTGCCTTCGGGATTCTGGATGTTGAACAGGTAATTGCCGACGCCGTCCGGCTTGATCCGCCACAGCACGGTGAAATCCACGTCGACGATATTCTCGTCGCCGGTCAGCATCAGGCTTTCTTCCGGCACGTCGCGCATCGTCCGGCCGCGCCGCGCCGGATCGTCGATCAGCGTCATGCCAATAGAGATGGTGGAGACGCGCAGCGCCTTCGGCAGCAGCACGGTCTCGATCGGATACGGTATATGATAGTTCAGACCGGGCTGCACGGTGCGCACATGCTTGCCGAAGCGCAGCACGACGCCGAGCTCTTCGGACTGGACACGGAAAAACCCGGACAGCCCCCAGATCGCCAGGGCGCCGGCCAGAATCAGCGCGATGCCCATGCCGCTGAAATACCCGCCGGGCAATAGCTGTTGAAGCCGGTCCTGGGCGCGGCGCAGAAGGTCTTCAAGATCGGGCGGCCTTGGCCCGACCGGTTGCGGGCCGGAGCCCCACGGTCCTTTCGGACCCGAGCCCCATGGGCCTCCGCCTTGATTTTTCCACGGCATCGACAGTCTCCTCCGCAGGGCCTTTGGGGCAGACGCCCGGCCTCGCCATATCTGGACGGCTTTATAGGGGACGGCCCCGGCCCTTACAACGCAAGCTTCTTGCTCGAAGGAGCTATGCTCGAGCCGGTAATTGTCAATGTAAACATTGCCGAATGGAGTTAATGCGACTTTCGTCGGCGATATGTCACATAGGAAAAGTCGGCGCTGTCGTCCGGACCGGCCGGATTCCGCACCCGCGCGACCTCTTCCCAAACAGCCGCATCGATTGCGGAAAAATGCGTATCGCCCTCCGGCCGGGCGTGGACTTCGGTAATTTCCAGACGGTCGGCGCACGCCATCCACTGCGCGTAAACTTCCGCGCCGCCGATCACGGCAATCTCGGTGGCGAAACGCCGGAGCGCATCGCCGGTCGCGACCGCGCGGGCCTCAGTGAACGAGGTCGTCACCACCGCACCCGCAGCACGAAAATTTGCATCGCGGGTGATCACGATATTGGTCCGTCCGGGGAGCGGCCGGCGCAGCGAAATAAAGGTCTTGCGACCCATTACGACAGGCTTGCCCACCGTCATCATCTTGAGGCGCTGCTGATCGGTCTTCAGCCGCCACGGGATCGCGCCGCCAGCACCGATCACGCCGTTCTCGGCAACCGCGACGATGAGGACGACTTCCATCAGCGCGTTCCCTTTGCAAGCGCCGCAAGCGCCGGACCGCCGACCCGGCACACCGTCCACTCGTCCATCAAGACCGCGCCGAGCGATTTGTAGAACTCGATCGACGGGGTGTTCCAGTCCAGCACCGACCATTGCAGTCGCGACCAGCCGTTGGCCACGCACTGCTGCGCAAGATTCGCCAGCAACGCCTTGCCGATGCCGTTGCCGCGCTGCGCCGGGCGGACGAACAGGTCTTCCAGAAAGATACCGGACCGGCCGCTGAAGGTCGAAAAATTGATGAACCAGACCGCGAAGCCGGCCGGCTCGCCATTCCATTCCGCGATTTCGCAGAACAGCCGCGGGTTGCTGCCGAACAGCGCGGCGTCGATCATCGCTTCGGTTGCCTCGACTTCGTGCAGCAGCTTCTCGTATTCGGCGAGATCGCGAACCAGCGACAGAACAAGTCCCGCCTCACCGGGACGCGCGCGGCGGATGGTAAGGGACATTCAATCGCTCACACCGCGACCTCGGCCTTGATATGCGGATGCGGGTCGTAGCCTTCGAGCACGAAGTCTTCATAGCGGAAGGCGAAGATATCCTTCACGGCCGGATTGAGCTTCATCACCGGCAGCGGGCGCGTCGGGCGCGTCAGCTGCAGCCGGGCCTGCTCGAGGTGGTTCGAATAGAGGTGGGCGTCGCCGAGGCTATGGACGAAGTCGCCGGGCTTCAGGCCCGTCACCTGCGCGACCATCACCGTCAGCAGCGCATAGGAAGCGATGTTGAAGGGCACGCCGAGGAATACGTCGGCCGAGCGCTGATAGAGCTGGCACGACAATTTTCCGCCTGCGACGTAGAACTGAAACAGGCAGTGACAGGGCGGCAGCGCCATCTTGTCGACATCGGCCGGGTTCCATGCGGTGACGATCAGGCGCCGCGAATCCGGATTGCGCCGGATCATGTCGATGACGTTGGAAATCTGGTCGATGTGGCGTCCGTCGGGCGCCGGCCAGGATCGCCACTGCGATCCATAGACCGGACCGAGATCGCCATTGGCGTCGGCCCATTCATTCCAGATCGAAACGCCGTGGTCCTTGAGGTATTTGATGTTGGTGTCGCCGGCGAGAAACCACAGCAATTCGTGCACGATCGATTTCAGCGGCAGCTTCTTGGTGGTCAGCATCGGAAATCCGGCGGCCAGATTGAAGCGCATCTGGTGGCCGAAGATCGACAACGTGCCGGTGCCGGTGCGGTCGTGCTTCTCCGCACCGTCAGAGAGAATCCGTTCGAGCAGGTCGTGATACTGATTCATGGCGTGACGTTACGGGCCTTTGGCGATGGCGAATTTTAACGGCCGGACCGGCCAATCGACAGCGGCGATTCGGCGGCAGGCGTGGATTATACCCGGAAAAATGAGGATCCGGCCCCCAAACGACAAGGGCGGAACCCGCGTTCCGCCCTCGATTGACCGCTCGTCCGGATACCCGCTCAGCTCTCGGATTCCACGAACACCTCGTCGCGCTTCCGGCGCAGCGACGGCAATATCGCCAGCACCAGCAGGAACGCGGCGGTCGCCATCAGTACCGCCGAAAGTGGACGGGTAAGGAAAACCGTCCAGTCGCCGCGCGAGATCAACAGCGCCCGCCGCAGATTTTCCTCCATCAGCGGCCCGAGCACCATACCGAGCAGCAATGGCGCCGGTTCGAAATCATGCTTGATCAGCCAGTAGCCGAGCAGTCCGAACGCGCCGGCGAGGACGACGTCCACCGGAGCGTTGTTGATCGAGTAGATGCCGATCGCGCAAAAGATCACGATCGAGGGAAACATCAGGCGATACGGCACCCGAAGCAACCGCACCCAGATGCCGACCAGCGGCAGGTTGATGATGATCAGCATCAGGTTGCCGACCCACATCGAGGCGATCATGCCCCACACCAGCTCAGGCTGCTTCTGCATCACCTGCGGTCCCGGCACGATGCCGTGAATGGTCATCGCGCCGACCATCAGCGCCATCACAGCGTTGGGCGGAATGCCGAGCGTCAACAGCGGGATGAACGAGGTTTGCGCCGCCGCATTATTGGCGCTTTCCGGCGCCGCGACGCCCTCGATCGCGCCGCGGCCGAACCGCGACGGATCCTTGGCGATCTTTTTCTCGAACGTATAGGCCGCAAACGAGGCGATTACCGCGCCGCCGCCCGGCAGAATACCGAGGATCGATCCCAGGATCGTGCCACGGACAATGGCCGGCGCAGAGTCGATCATGTCCTTTCTGGTCGGCATCAACCCGGTGATCTTCTGCTGCACGAGCTGGCGGTCCATCTCGGCGCCGGCGTCGAGGTTGCGGATAATTTCCGCGAATCCGAACACGCCCATCGCCACCGTGGCGAAGCCGAGACCGTCAGCGAGTTCGGGAACATTGAACGCCATGCGCGAGGCGCCGGTCTCGATGTCGGAGCCGACCATCGACAGCAACAGTCCAAACACAATCATCGCGATGGCCTTGAGCACCGAGCCCTTCGCCAGCACCACCGCGAAGATCAGGCCAAGAACCATCAGCGAAAAATATTCGGCCGGCCCGAACGCCAGCGCGAGTTTTGTCAATGGCGCGCCCAATACGGCGATCAGCACGGTTGCGACGCAGCCGGCGAAGAACGACCCGATCGCGGCAATCGCAAGTGCCGGACCGGCGCGGCCCTGTTTGGCCATCTGGAAGCCGTCCAGCGTCGTCACCACCGAGGTCGCCTCGCCGGGAATATTGACCAGGATCGACGTGGTCGAACCGCCATATTGCGCGCCGTAATAAATGCCCGCGAGCATGATCAGGGCGCCGACCGGCGGTAGACCGAAGGTGATCGGCAGCAACATGGCGACGGTCGCGATGGTGCCGATGCCCGGCAGCACGCCTACCAGCGTTCCGACCAGCGCGCCGATCAGGCACAGCAATATGTTGGCAGGGATCGGGATCGATGCACCACCCAGCCACGCTGGCGACCACGGCACGAACTGGAACACGACATGAAAACCGAGCGCCAGATTGGAAAAGAGATCGGTCATCGTCCCTCACTGAACCAGGAAGCGGGGCCACAGCTGCATCGGCAGCCCTAGCCCGTAAGGAAAAAGAAAACTGCAGAACGCGGTCAGCACGACGCCAACGATGATGGTTTCCTTCCACCGGGTCTCGTGCGTTCCGAGCGCGGCAACCATGAAGGTGAGGAAGGCGGAAATCACCAGGCCCAGCGGACGGATCGTGATCGAAAAGGAAAGAATCGACAGCGAGACGAACAGCGGGCCCCGCCAGGCATAGACCGACAGATGCGCGCCGTCGGTCACCAGGCCGACGAGAGCAATTGCCACTCCCAGCGCCACCAGCAACACCGCGAACATGCGAGGCGCAGTCCCGGCGCCAAATGAAAACCCGTGCATGCCCTGCAGATCGCTCGAGGCCCACAGCGCGAAAAGTCCAATCGCGATCAGGACGATCCCGCCGAAATAATCCTGGGGAGCACGCGGTTTGACCAAAAGCGTCAATACGGCGATGCCCAGCAGAGGATAGGTGTAGATAAGCGCGAGCAGCGTATCGGACGACAGCGCTGCAATCGGGACAGACCCAAAAGACCCGATGGCGAAACTGGCTAAATGCGGAATCGCCGCCAGCAGTGCGGAGGCATGATCGAACACCACTTGCGCGGGATCGCGTCCTCCCGAAAGCCTGAAGATGAAGACGGCCAGTGACCACGCCAGCTCGAAAATTTGCGGTGCAAGCGCAAGTATCAGAATCCCGATTGCCGCAGAAGAACTCCGGATTGTTGACGTCGGCCTCGATTGATCGACCGATTGGCCCATTGCATCAGCCATGCATGTCTCCTCCGCGGCCGGCTCCGGCCCCATTTTTTCTTGTCGGCTGGAATGTCGCCCCGCCCCCATCTTGCCTACCGATTTTCGTCAGATAACGCCAGCAAAACCCAAACAACCCCCGGCCAGCAGCATCCAGAGCGGATTGAGCCGCGTCGCAAAGGCCAGCACCGCGGCGGTGGCGGTGACCAGGCCGGCCGGCCAGGTCCGGTCCGAGGTCAGCGCCAAAATCAGGCCGCTGGCGCCCATCAACCCGATCGAAAGCGGAACCAGCGCCGCCTGGATAATGGCAGGCCAGCGCGACTGGCTCGATCGCGTGAGCAGGCGGCTCACATAATAGGCAAGCACGGCGGTGGGAACGCACATCGCAAGGGTTGCGGCCAGTGCGCCCGCAACGCCGGCGACGGAATAGCCGATCAGAGTTACGATCAGCACGTTCGGTCCCGGCGACATCTGCGATATCGCGAATACGTCGGCGAATTGCTTGTCGGTCATCCAGTGCTGAACGTCGACCGCAACCCGGTGCATTTCCGGTATAGCGGCATTCGCGCCGCCGACGGCAAACAGCGACATCAACCCGAACGTCCAGACCAGCGTCGAAATCGGGTTAGCGTCTGAATTCATGCCGCAGCCCGCCCGCGC
>JBGQCE010000208.1:0-6443 GCA_041495185.1 Bradyrhizobium sp. | reverse complement strand
CGCTGGCGTCGATGAATTCCTTGGTCGCCTTGGTGACGACGGTGTAGCCGTTGTAATCGAGCCAGTCGATCAGGGGGCGGATCGAGGAATATTCCTGATCTTCAATGATCGCGGTGTAGTAGAACGCGCGCAGCAGGGTGCCGCGACTCTGGAATTCCTTGAGCAGGCGTTTGTAGTCGATGTCAAAACCGAGTGTCTTGGCGGTTGCATAGAGGTTGGCGCCATCGATAAACAGCGCGATTTTGTTGGAAGCAGGCATCGATTTGCCTCGCCGGGATTGTTGTTTGAGCGAACGTCGGCAACCGCGCTGTGGCACGCAACAGTTCGTCCGCAATGAGATGAAAGCCGTTGCAAAGACTCAGCACTGCTTTGACAAACGCTAGCTGGGCTGAGGGTAAAAAGCTAATCGATCGAAATAGTGTGCGGACAATTTTTTAACCGGTCGTGAATAGCCTTAGATTATCGCGGGTCCGCAACTCACGGCGCTCCTCTCGAGTTGATGCAGATTAACAATCTGCATCAACGACGGGGAGTGTTGCGCTTCCGAAGCTCAACGGACCCGGCCAATGCGATGTGCTAAACTTTTGTATGGCCAGCCCCATTTTTAGATGTCCCAAAAGCGGGCTGAGCGTTCAGCCACCATTTTCCCCTGATCCGGCCGCCCACCCTCACGCATACGAGCCCGTGGACTGCCCTGCTTGCAGACGAGTGCATCTCCTCCATAAACAAACCGGGAAATTGCTCGGGGATGACAAGAAGTAGGCCGCCTCAGTTGGTGGCCTCTTTCATTTCCAGGCAATCGTACCACGTCGCCTGTTGGCACTTTTGCGAAGTGTCGGCCGGCACCGAAAATGTCTGCTTGTCGGTGTAGGCCGGAAGTAATCGACGCCCGGCAAGAGCGGCGCAATTGACCCGGAACGGACATTGGCCCTGGCCCGACAGCAGCGCGACGTGCTTTGATGAGGCGGGCTGAATTAACGATTACAGGGGCTTTTTTGACCGGAGAGCGGGCGGATGGCTTTTTCGTTTTCCTCCCCGGGCGCCACCTGCCGAACCAGTTCAATCTGCTCTCGGCAAAGCTCGCAGCATTGTCATTGACATCGGCCGCCGCACTGCCTTAGCTCTTGTGCCGCCGGGAGGAAATTGGCCTCATATTGCTGCTTTGCAAATGACCACAACAGTGAATCGTCAAGCAGATTCCAGGAGGCGTTCATTGAAACGCATGAATAAGGCAACGACCGAGCCGTGGCGGGTTGGCGTTTTGTTTTCCCAAACCGGCCACATGTCGGTGATTGAGGAGACGCAGCTTCGCGGCACGTTGCTGGCGATCGACGAGATCAATTGCGCCGGCGGGGTGAACGGCCGCGAACTCGTGCCAATCATCTACGACCCTGCTTCGGATAACACCCTGTTCCGGCTCTATGCCAAGAAGCTGATGACAGAGGACGGCGTATCGTCGATTTTTGGATGCTATACGTCCAGCAGCCGCAAGGTAGTGCTGCCGATTGTCGAGCGCCTGAACGGCCTGCTTTGGTACCCGACGTTGTATGAGGGCTTCGAATATTCCCCCAACATCATCTACACGGGATCCGCCCCGAACCAGAACGGCCTGGCGCTGAGTGAGTACCTGGTCTCCAATCTGGGCCGGCGCTTCTATTTCATCGGATCGGACTACATCTACCCGCGTGAAACCAATCGGATCATGCGTGAATTGCTGCGCGGCGCAGAGGTGATCGGCGAGCGCTATGTCTCCTTACGCGCGCAGCGCGAGGATTTTCTGCCGATTATCCGCGACATCCAGCGCACCCAGCCGGACGTGATCTTTTCCACTGTAGTCGGAGATTCCACAGTCCATCTCTACCAGAGTTACTCTGACGCCGGATTCGATCCGAAGACGCTGCCGATCGCCAGCCTGACCACGACCGAGGCCGAAATCCGCGCCATGGGCTTCGACGTCGGGGAGGGCCATATCACCGCGGCCTCGTACTTCCAGAATATCGATAGCGCATCGAACGCCAGTTTCGTCTCGCGCTTCAAGAAGCGCTTCGGCGCCGACGAACCGACCAATATGTGCGTCGAGGCTGCCTATTTCCAAGTGCATTTCTTCGCACGCGCGCTCGCCATGACCAACTCGATGGAGACGAACCTGCTCAGGCCGGTGGTTCTCGGCGCGGAATTCGAGGCCCCGCAGGGCAAGGTTGCCATCAACGCCTCATGCAGCCACGCCGATCTGTGGTCGCATATCGGCCGCGCCAACCGCGCCGGCCAGTTCGACATCCTCGCGCGCTCCAAGGCGGCGGTCACTGCCGATCCATACCTGACCTGCTCCGGCCGCAACGCGCATATCCTCTGATCGGCCTTGAAGCCCCGGAAACCTGTAGCCATGAACAGAGTCGAAGTGCCCGCCAAGCCCGGCTCAGCCAGCCTGGCCGAATTCGAAATTGTCGTTGCTGTAGCGCCAGAATCCGGCGCCGACCAACTGGTGCGCGATCTGCAACGCACACGCGCCAAGGTCCGGCGCCTGTGGCCGATGCCGGACAAGCTGCCGTCCGACGCCGATGTGCTGGTGGTCGAATTCAATGACCGACTGACCGATCGGCTGCCCTGGACGCCGGGCGAATCTCGCTCGGCCGTCGTGGTGGTGGTCGGGCCGAACCGTGCGCCCGACCCCGCGCGACTGTGCGAGACGACGCCCGAGGGGGTGATCTACATGCCGGCCCAGGCCGAGACCATCGCCGGCGTGGTGGCTTTGGCGCGCAGTCAGTTCGACTACACCAAGCGCCTGCGCGACCGAATCGAGCGGCTGGACGAGAATCTGCGCACGATTCGCAATGTCGAGCGCGCCAAGGCCATTCTGATTTCGGCGCGCGGTATGAACGATGATGATGCCTACAAGTTCCTACTCCGCCAGGCGATGGACCGTCGCACCACGGTCAACGCCATTGCCGCGGCGATCATTGACTCGTTTGAACTGTTGGGTTAGTTTTTTTACCTCACCGTATTGAAGCGGTGGGGCGGCGACATTGCCGTCCATTTTTACATCGGGCGAAAAAGCCCCCGTCTCGGATGATATCCGAACGGGGGCTTTTTGCTGTTCACGCGGGAGGTAACCATGAAACTTACGAGACGCCGTTTTCTCCATACCAGCGCCGCCGGTGGCGCGTTCCTGATCGGAGGCATGCCGCATATCTGGAGCAAGAATTCCGATCTGGCCTGGGCGGCCGGTGGCGAGATCAAGGTCGGCGTGCTGTTTTCGCTGACCGGTACCACCGCGATCATTGAGGAATCGCTGAACAAGGCGACGATCTTGGCGATTGAGGAAATCAATGCAGCCGGCGGCATCAATGGCATGAAGATCGTGCCAGTGATCGAAGATCCGGCTTCCGATCCCGCGACCTTCGCCGAGAAGGCGCGTAAGCTGGTCGCCGGCGACAAATGCGTCAGCGTGTTCGGCTCCTACACCTCGGCCAGCCGCAAGGCCGTGCTGCCTGTCGTGGAGAAGCAGAACAATCTCTACTGGTACCCGACCTTGTATGAAGGCCGCGAGTGCTCGAAGAACGTCATCTATACTGGCGCCGTGCCGAACCAGCAGCAGGATGAATTCATCCCGTGGCTGATCAAGAACTTCGGCAAGAAGTTCTCGATGATCGGGTCGAATTACATCTACCCGAAGGAAGAGAACAACTACTGCCGCAAGCTGCTTGAGAAATACGGCGCCGAAGTGGTCAACGAAGAATACGTGCCGCTCGGCCATTCCGAGTTCTCCTCGGTCATCAACAAGTTCCGTCAGCAGCAGCCGAACGTCATCTTTTCGACGGTGGTCGGCGATTCGGTGGTGGCGCTGCATCGGCAGTACAAGGCCGCCGGCCTCGACCCCGCTAAGATGCCGATGGCCAGCTTGACCACGTCGGAAAACGAGATCGCCGCCATGGGTGGCGAGGCCGCTGCCGGCCACTTCACCTCGGCGCCGTATTTCGAAGTCCACAAGTCGCCGGAGAACGAGAAGTTCGTCGCCGCCTACAAGAAGCGTTGGGGTGCCGACAAGGTCACCCATTTCGTGTCCGAGGCCTGCTACTTCCAGACCTACATGTTCAAGCAGGCGGTCGAGAAGCTCGGCAAGGGCGACATTACGCCGAATACCATCCGCGAAGCCGTCAAGGGTGTCGAAATGATCGCCCCGCAGGGCAAGGTCCGCCTCGATCGCGAGAACTTGCACACTTGGCTGTGGCCGAAGATCGCTCAGGCCAAGTCCAACGGACAGTTCGAAATCATTGTCCAGTCCAAGGAATGGCTGAGGCCCGATCCCTACGCGGCCTATCCGAACCAGGTCTGCACGGAAAAGGGCTTGGTCGAAAAGAAGTCCTGATCACCTTCGCGCGTCCGGGCGGCCAGTCAGCCGCCCGGTGCTTCGTGTCAGTGTGGAACCATTCTTATGCATTTCGTCTTCGAACAGGTCCTGACCGGGCTCAGCATCGGATCGATCCTGCTGCTCGTGGCGCTGGGCCTCTCGATCATCTATGGCACGATCGGGGTGATCAACCTTGCTCATGGCGAGTTCATCATGCTCGGCGCTTACGCTGCCTGGGCGTTGAAGACCTATGCCGGGCTGTCTTTGTTGCCGGGTCTGGTGCTGATTTTTCTCGGCGTCGGGCTGTTCGGCTGGCTGGTTGAGCGCATCCTGCTGCGCCGGCTGTATCGGCGATCGCTCGACACCATCCTGGCGACCTGGGGTATTGGCGTCGTGTTGCAGCAGGTCGTTCGGCTCACCGTCGGTGGCGACCTGCGCTATGTCGAACTGCCGCCGTCGATGGACAGCAGCGTGTCGATCTTTGGGGTCGAGATCGCCGCCTATCGCATCTTCATCTTCGTGGTCGCCGCGCTGTTGTTCCTGATCAGCTGGTCCATCATGAACCGCACGACTTTCGGACTGAAGCTGCGCGCGGTCGTGCAGGACCGCAACGTCGCGTCCTGCTTCGGCATCAATGCCGACCGGATCTATTCGCTGACCTTCGCCTATGGCGCCGGCCTAGCCGGCCTCGCCGGGGCGATCGTCTCGCCGTTGAAAAGTGTTTCACCCGAAATGGGCACCAGCTACGTCGTCGACGCATTCATGGTCGTCGTGCTCGGCGGTGTGCAGAGCTTGTTCGGCACGGTGATCAGCGCCTTCGCCCTGGGCGAGGTCACAGGCGTGATCGCGTTCCTCCAAAACGACACCATAGCAAAGGCGACCGTCCTGATCCTGATCATCAGCGTCATCCGCTTCCGGCCCCAGGGCCTGTTCGTCGCAAAGGTGCGCGCATGAGCAAGCCTCCTCAGTCTCCTTCGCGCCAACGCGCAACCGGTTTCTGGCAACCGGAACTGATCGGCATCGTCATCCTTATCGCCGCCATGTATCTGATGCCCTATGTGCTGGTCGACGACTTCCTGATCAGTAAATACAGCCGCTATCTCGTGTTCGGTTTGCTGGCGATGGCGCTGTCTTTGTCCTGGGGCTATGGCGGCATCCTTAACCTTGGCCAGGCACTGCCATTCGGTCTCGGCTCCTACTGCATGGCCATGGCTCTCAAGCTCCGAACCATTCCGGTTCAGACTGGCGCCGACGGCCTGCCGGACTTCATGGTCTGGAACAATGTCCAGCAGCTGCCCTGGTTCTGGGTGCCATTCTACTCGATGACCTTCGCCATCGTCGCCGGCATCGTTGTGCCCTCGGCGCTGATGGCTGGGCTCGGTTGGTTCATGTTCCGCGGCCGGGTCACCGGCGTGTTCGTGGCGATCACGACGCTGGCCATGCTGGTCGTCGTCAACCTGCTGATCATCGACCAGCAGCAATATACCGGCGGCTTCAATGGCATCACCGATCTGGCGCAGTTGACCATCGGCGGCATCGTGTTCGACGCCTATAACCGGACCACTTTCTATCTGATCGCCTCCGTTGCCAGCGTCGTCCTCGTGTTCGGCTACGTGCTCTCTCGCACCAAATTCGGCCTGATCCTGCAGGCGATCCGCGACCAGGAAGGCCGTGTGCAGTATTTCGGCTACGACGTCGCCAGCTACAAGATCACCGTGATGGCGATCTCGGCGGCGATCGCCGGTCTCGCCGGCATGCTCTACACGATCGTGATGGAGTTCGCCTCGCCGACCTTCCTCAACGTGCCTCTCAGCCTGTCGGTAGTGATCTGGTGTGCTGTCGGTGGCCGCGGCAGCCTGCCCGGAGCCTTCGTCGGCGCGGTGCTGGTCACTGGCATGCAGGGGGCTCTGTCGGAATCGAAGACCTTCCTCGACACATGGACCTTGGTGATGGGCGTCCTGTTCGTGCTGGTCGTACTCTTCCTGCCCTCCGGCCTCGCTGGCCTGATCGGCCAGTTGCTGGCGAAAATCCGGCCCGGCGACGGTCATGGCCAGAACGGAACCGTCGATATGAAATCCAGCCGTCCGAAGGAGAT
>JBGQCE010000207.1:0-6445 GCA_041495185.1 Bradyrhizobium sp. | reverse complement strand
GCGAAGGCAAGATGCTCCGTGATCAGTCCGTTCGCCACCGCGCGCGACACCGTCCATTGCACGGACATCGCGGCGACCATGGCGCCCAGCATCTGCCCCCATTTCACGGGCACGCGCAGGCGGTACATCACCACGAAATGCAGCAACGAGACCACGAATGCGGCGATGATCGGCAGCGTGAGAATCTTGTCGGGAATGGCGATGTCGGCGAACGCAACGATCGGCACCCAGATCAGGTTGAGGATGGCCACGAGCACGCCGAGACTTTCGGCCCCTAACCAGTTCAGCCAGCCCAGCGCAAATTCGCGCCGCTGATCGGGCGAAAGCCGGCTCGCGCCGGGCAGAAAACGTCGCCAGTGTTTCTTGACGATCTGGAATCCGCCATAGGCCCAGCGATGGCGCTGCTTCTTGAAGGCCTCATAGGTGTCGGGCAACAGGCCGCGGCCGTAGCGGTGGTTGGTGTAATGCGTCAGCCAGCCGTGCTCGATGATCGCCAGGCCCAGATCGGTATCCTCGCAGATGGTATCGCCGGCCCAGCCGCCGGCCATGTCCATCGCCGCGCGCCGGATCAGGCACATGGTGCCGTGAACGATGATGGCGTTGGCCTCGTTGCGCTGGACCATGCCGATATCGAAGAAGCCGGCATATTCGCCGTTCATGATGTAGTGCATCAGCGAGCGGTCGCCGTCGCGATGGTCCTGCGGCGCCTGCACGAGACCGACGCGGGGATCGGCGAAAACCGGCACCAGATCCTTCAGCCAGTCCGGCTCCACGACATAGTCGGCATCGATGATGCCGATGATCTCGGCATCGGCAGCGGTACGGTCCATGGCGATGCGCAAGGCGCCGGCCTTGAAGCCCTGCACCTTCTCGGCATTGATGAACTTGAAACGCTCGCCGAGCGCACGGCAGTGATCCTGGATCGGCTGCCAGAATGCCGGATCGGGCGTGTTGTTGATGATCACGACGCATTCGAAATTCGGATAGTCCAGCCGCGAGACCGCATCGAGCGTCTGCTTGAGCATTTCGGGCGGCTCGAAATAGGCGGGCACGTGGATCGAGACCTTGGGGAAGGTGACCGTGTCGCCCACGGTAGCCGGCGCCACAGGTTCACCCTTGACGATCAGCCGGCGGGGCTTCCGGCCGAAGGCAATGGCGGCGATTTCCTCGATCCGCGCCATCGCGATCAGCACCAGCGGAACCAAAAGGATCAACCCCAGCGTCAAGGCAAAGGCCGAACCGAACACGAAGTAATGGCCGGCCCAGTAAGCGAACACGGTCGCAACCCAGGCGCCGATGCCGTTCGCCGCCGCCGACAGCATCAGCGACTGCACCACGGTCGGTTGCGCAAGCCGCAGGATCGGTAGCGACATCAGGATGCCGACGAGGACCGCAATGGTCGCGAGCTTCCAGTAGTTCTCGTTGACGACCGGCCCGGTCCAGGCAAATTTCGGTTCGCGCGCGGCATTCAAGATGCCCCAATAGGGGCCGACGCCGCCCTCGAAGAACTTCCAGGGCTGATCGATCGCCTCGACGATGTTGTATTCCATGCCGATCGCTTCGGCGCGGGTGACGAAATTGCGCAACACCACGGCCTGCTCGAACGGGCCGGGATCTGCGTTTCTCAGATTGTAACCGGCGCTCGGCCAGCCGAACTCCGCGATCACGATCCGCTTGCCGGGAAATTTGTCCCGCAGCATCTGGTAGATGTAGACCGCCTGATCGACCGCCTGCTTGTCGGTGAAGTTCTCCCAGTAAGGCAGCACGTGCGCGGCGATGAAGTCGACATAGGACGCGAGTTCCGGATTGTCGCGCCAGATATTCCAGATTTCACCTGTGGTAACAGGGACATTAACGGACTTCTTTACCCGTTTGATAAGCTCGATGAGGTCCGCAACCTTTTGCTCGCCGCGATAGACCGTCTCGTTGCCGACGACGACGCCGATGACGTTGCTGTTGCGCTTGGCAAGATTGATGGCGGCGTCGATCTCGCGCTCGTTGCGGTCGACGTTCTTGTCGATCCACGCGCCGACGGTAACCTTCAATCCGAATTCGGCCGCGATCGGCGGCACCAGTTCGACGCCGCCGGTCGAGGAATAAAGCCGGATCGCCCGCGTCAGCGGCGCCAATTTTTTCAGATCGGCGCGGATTTTCTCGACGCTGGGAATGTTGTCGACGTCGGGGTGGGCCGTTCCTTCGAATGGTGCATAGGAGACGCTCGGCAGCACGCCCGTGAAGTCGGCGGCCTGCTGCTGATCCCGGAATACTCCCCACATGGCCGCATGAACGGCGCTCACAAACAACAGAACAGCGACGACGGCGCGCATCGCGACTAAACCATACGGGGCCAATATGGCAGGGAAGCGGACCCGTCCCCGAGATCCGACCAAGTCAGCGGCAAATCGAGCATATCTCTGCCACGCGATTTAACAACTCTTATGACGCCGTGGCGTTTTGAGGGCGCACCTCATCCAAACCGTGAAAATTTCGGATCGTTCCGGCGGCAGTCGGGATTATTTGGCAGGCGCCGCGGCCGGAGCCGGGGCCGGCGGAGCGGCGGCGGCCGGCGCGGTGCTGCCGGCGGTCGAGGGCGCGGCGGGGGTGGCGGCCGCAGCCGCCTGCGGCTGCGCGGCAGGATTAATCCAGCAGGCGTGAACGCGGCTACTCAGCGTCTCCGACACCTTGGGGTCGATCTGCCCGCCAAACCGGGTCAGGCAGCGAAACGTCGCCTGGACGTGACCACCGGGGCAGCCGAAACGGTCGTAGAGATCGAGATGCCGAAAGGCGGTGTCGAGATCGTCGAGCCACATCAGGCGCACCACGCGACGGCCGAGCCAGACGCATTCCGGATTTCCGGCCGGGCCGTTAATGGCCTGCGCCGCCTCGACAAATTCGTCGGTCTTGCGCTGATTATCCTTGGCCGCGTCTGCCGCGGGGGCCGAGTTTCCTGAAGCTGGCTTGCCTGACTGATCCTGGGCGCGAGTGTCGCCACTCTGGGCAGCAGCGCTCCCAATACCGATCAGCAGTGCAAGCACGGGGACGGCGAGGTGGCGCAAAACCGCATTTTGAAGCTGAAGCACACCTCGACGCATAAATTCCCCGATTTGTTTCCTGCCCGTGGGCCAACTCTGACCCTGGTTTGATGCCGTTCAAATGGGTCCCCAATGCGGCGGAGACGGCGACGGATTCCATGACGGACATTTCGGATTTTGTCCAGCAAAGTCACAACTTTATCGCGACGTGGTAAAGCCACGGCCCGGGAAGGCCGCCAATTGCGCAGATCCTGCTCTTGGCAGATGGCTGGCGACCGGCTAATCGACGATCCCCGCCCGGAGGATGGAACCGATTTCTCTTCGTACGCCACTGGCGCTTCTCCTCATATCCCTGGGTGCGATTGCTGCCGTGTGGTGGTGGCTGGCTACGCCCATTTCGCTTTCGCGCGCGCCGATCGATCCCAACGCCAAACTGTTGTGCGTGTCCTACGCACCGTTCCGCAACACCCAGACGCCGCTGGTACAGACAACACATATCGCGCCCGAGCAGATCGCGCACGATCTGGCGCAGCTTGCCAAAATATCCGATTGCGTGCGCACCTATTCGATCGAAAACGGCCTCGATCAGGTTCCGGCGCTCGCCGGCAAGGCGGGATTGAAAGTCATCCAGGGGATTTGGCTTGGCAGCAACCGGCTAAAAAACCTGGCGCAGATTTCGACGGTGGTGGGGCTGACCAAGGAATATCCCGGCGTCATCACGTCCGTAGTCGTCGGCAACGAGGTGTTGTTGCGCGGCGAGATGACCACAGCCGATCTTGCCGCCACCATCCGCTCGGTCAAATCCCAAATTGCCGTTCCCGTCACCTATGCCGATGTCTGGGAATACTGGCTTCGCAATCGTGAGGTCTATGACGCGGTGGATTTTGTCACGATCCACATCCTGCCTTACTGGGAAGACTTACCCGTCCGCGCCAAATATGCCGCCGCCCATGTCGATGCCATCCGCAGGCGGATGGCGGTGGCCTTTCCGGGCAAGGAAATTCTGATCGGCGAGACCGGCTGGCCGAGCGAGGGGCGGATGCGCGAAAGCGCCCTGCCGTCGCGCACCAATCAGGCGCGGGTCGTGTCGGAAATCCTCGATCTGGCGAAGCGGGAGGGCTTTCGCGTCAATCTGATCGAAGCCTACGACCAGCCGTGGAAACGCCAGCTCGAGGGCACGGTCGGCGGATATTGGGGCCTGTTCGATTCAGTGAAGCGGGCGCCGAAATATCCGCCAAGCGAGGCCATCAGCAACTATCCGTTCTGGAAGCTGCAGATGGGATGCGGAATGGCGCTGAGCGTTTTCGTGTTCGGCGCGGCCTGGTTGACTCTGCGCCGGCGGCCATGGAAGCCACGTCCCGTATCCTGGGTCGCGGTCGGCCTCTCCGCGACCACGGCCGGAATCCTGTTAGGGATCGCCGCCGACAAGATGATCTACGAAAGCTACGGCTTCGGTGGCTGGCTTGGATGGGGCTCGCTGCTGGCGGCCGCGATCGCCTCGCCGCTGCTTTGCGCCAATGCGTTAATGTCAGGGCGACCGCTGCCGACATTTCTGGAACTGCTGGGCCCCCGCGATGAACGAGCCCGATCGGTCCCGACCGTGATCCTGGGCGCAGCGCTTGCGGTGACCACATTGATCGGCGCGGAGACCGCGCTCGGCTTTGTGTTCGACCCGCGCTACCGAGATTTTCCGTTTGCCGCCTTGACCATGGCGGTGGTGCCGTTTTGGACCCTGATGCTGCTCAACCGCCCGCAGGAAGGCGCCCGACCGATTGCCGAGGCTGTATTTGCCGGCCTGCTGGCGGCGTCAGCGCTCTACACCGTGTTCAACGAAGGCCGGGATAACTGGCAATCGCTATGGACCTGCGCGGTGTATTTCCTGCTCGCGGTCACGCTGTGGCGGGCGCGGGCCGTGCAAATCCCAAAATAAGCAGGCCGATTGCGAGACCCGACAAGGCGATATTGTAGAGCACGATCCCAAACCCTGCTGCGATCAGCCCGCCGGTAAGCAAGACGATCGACGGCCGGATCACGTGAAGCGCCGCGATGATGAGCGCGACCACGCCGAACACCGAATTGCGAAACAGGTAGGTCACAAGAATCCGGGTCTTGCACAGCATGGTCTGCAGACCGGCATCGCACGCCAGCGCCACGCTCGAGAACTCGACCGCGAGATAGCGCAAATACAGCGCGTAACCGACGGTCAAGAAGCCGACCACCAGCAGCCATTGCACCTGATAGGGCGTCAGCCGGAACGGAGTTTTTTTCATCAAAGCATTTTCCGGCCAGGGGGAATCCGGTTAGCCGCAGAAAATGCGTCTAACCAACAAACTGTGCGCATACCATTCGGAATGTGCATGAGGCGAATATGATGGGGAAAGCGCCGCGGGACAACCCGGCACGGGCGGTTCGCTAAAACGCATGAAAAAATAGCCTTAAGGCACTGCAATTACATAGTTTATTGAATTCGAATTATCGCCGGCCGAAGAACGACGCCAGCGTCGAGGGCGCCGGCTTTTTCCACGCATCCTCGCTCGATACGCGCCTGGAAGTGCCGCGCCTGCGCGAAACAGGCTTGGTTGCGGCAGGCTTGGCGGTAGCCGCCGGTTCGTCCGGGTTCATGGCAAGGCGTTGACCGTCGAATACCGTCGTCTCGCAGGTCCGCTGGTTTTCGATCAGACCGGCGCAGATTTTCGCCGCCGCGGCCGCATCGCCGAGCGGTCCGGCCGCCAGCCGCAACTGCATGCCAAGCCCCGTCCTGCCTTCCTTCACCACGATGATCGGGCGCAACTCGGCAAGCGACGTATTCGACTTGAGAAGGCCCCGCCACAGCGCGCGCAAGCCGCCGATTGAATTTGCACTACCGACGTCGACCGCAAATTCGGTTCGCTGGACGGCGACCTTGGGGGCCGTCGCCTCGGATGAATCTTGTTCGGTGGGTGAAACCGAGGCGACCGCTTCCGCCGCAGGCGCCGCTGGCGTGGTGCTCAATGGCTTATCGGGCTCGATCAGCTTTCCCGCCGCGGCGTCGGGCGGAGCCATCATCGACTTCGATGCCATCAGCGATGTCGCCGGCGTCGCTACCGGCGTATTTGGAGCGCCATGGCCAACGGCCGAAACCGTCGCCGGGCCTTGCTCCGCCACAGTAGCGTCGGTCTTCAGCTTTTCGGCCGCCACCGTCTTGGGCTTTTCGGCCGCCACCGTCTTGGGCTTTTCGGCCGCCACGATGGCGTCCGTCTTGGGTTTTTCGGCTGCCACGATGGCTTCCGTCTTGGGTTTTTCGACCGCCACGATGGCGTCCAACTTCGGCCGTTCGGCCGTTTTCGCGACCGTCGTCGTCACCGGGGACACCGCGGGAGCAGGGGTCGGGTTTTGCAACGCGGCCTGCGGCTCAGTCGTCGCAGCGGCGGTGG
>JBGQCE010000206.1:0-6454 GCA_041495185.1 Bradyrhizobium sp. | reverse complement strand
GTAGACGCGGCTTGCGGCAAACAAAGCTCGCGCTATTGCTCGACAACGGTTGGTTATGACTGTCTATGTAATCGTGCAGCTCAAAATGACGGATCGCGCGGCGTATGATCGCTATCAGGCGCGGTTCCTCGACGTGTTCAAAAAATTCAGCGGGCGGCTGCTGTCGGCAGACGAAGGCCCGGTTGTTCTGGAAGGCGCGTGGGATCGCGACAGACTGGTGCTGATGTCGTTTCCCGACGAGGCCGCGTTTCACGCCTGGGCAAATTCACCGGAATATCTGGAAATCTCGAAAGACCGCAAAGCCGGCGCGCAGGGCGTAGTGCTGCTCGCGAAGGGATTTGCGCCGGGAGGTTAAGTACCGTCAGCCGCTACCACCACGAAGGCCCGAACCCAAACCCAATTCCGAAACCGAGCGGGAACGGCGCCGGCGCATAATACGGCGTATAAACATGATACGGATAAGGCCTGTAATAGTAGGGCCGCGCGTAATAGTAAGGCCGGTAGTACGGACGATAGACGTAGTGGCGGTGATAATGCCGATAGTACCGCCGCGCGCTGATATCGGTTGCTTGCGACGCTTGCGGTTTTTGCACAACGGCCTGCACGCGCGCCGCAGCCGCTGACTTGATCGCGGTCGAGCCGCCGAACATCAGGGTGACCGCCACCAAGGCTGGACCGAACCATCTCGTCATGAAAGCCTCCTCGGTTCTCTGGCTCGTCAACTCCACGCCTGCCTGCCGGTTTCAGGCCGGAAGAACAGGCTCACACCGCGGAGCTTGTTGACTTCACGCACGCATTCTCACGACCTTTGTCGGAAACTACATTGACCTGCGTCAAACGGACGGATGACGACAGGCGGGGAACAAAAATTTGTCATCGAAATTTACAAAACCGGCATAGGCTGTCGCCCGTATCTTCTGCAACTTTTTCGTCACAGGAGATTGTCATGGCATCGTCTCGCGCAAGGCATCGGATATCGCGCCTCGGCTTCGCGTCAGCGGCCGCGGGCTTGTTGTTTGCAAATGCGGCTTTCGCCTCCCAGGGTCCCGGCGGAGGCCCGGGCACCGCCAGCAGCTTCACCCAGCTGGCAATGGCCATCATCGTTTATGGCGCATGCGCCCTTGTGGCCGGCGCCGGATTGATCGGAGCCGCGCGGCGGCATTTCCACTAGCGTCCGCTTCAGCTTCGCTGAATCAGACCCGTCGCTGATCTTTTTGTTTGAGCATGATCTTTTCCGAAAACCGGTGTCCATCCCGGATCAATGTCCGGGACAGGCTTTTTCGGGATCATGCTCTAGCCGCGGCGCCAATAGCAGTTCATGTGAGGCACGATCACCGTGCCGCTCGGCCGGTATTCCGGCTGGTAAGTCGCCGTGCAATCCCGCACGGCGTTGCGGCCGGGATAATAGCGGGGATAGACGCCGTCCGGTCCGAACTGGTAGCGCGGATAGACGCGCAGTCGCGTCGGCGGCCGAACCCGGCGCTGCGCGGACATTTCGGTGGCTGTGGGCTGCGACGCCTGTGCCCGGTGCAATCCGGAGGGAACGGTTTGCGCCTGCGCACCCACGCCCGGCAGCAGCAACATCCCGGCAAAAGCGGCCAATATTGCCGCCGTCATATTCCGCATCATCACGCCCACCCAGACTGTTGTCGGCCGCAACGTCTCCGATTGCCGCGCCAAGGTCAACTGCGGGCGCGTATTCCGCAAAAGCACGCCCTCGGACTTGATCCGAGGGTGGATAGCGGTTTTGCGATCAGAATACGCGCAATGCCGCAAAACCGGTAGGCACCGCCATGGAACCCGCCAGAGCCTTTCGGTTCTGATTGAATCAGAACCGAAAGGCTCCATCCTTCGTTTTGACGTGTTTTCTTCACGCGAACCGGTATCCACTTCGCTCGAAAACACTATAGACAGACACAATGTGGACATCAGCGAAGGCGCCCTCGCTTGCCGAGATGGAGACCATGGCGCACGAGATTTTCGAGCGCCTGCCTGGGGGTTTTCGCGACCTGTGCGAGGGCGTGATCATCCGCGTCGACGACTTTCCGACCGACGAGGTTCTCGACGAGATGAACGCGACAAGTGAATTCGACCTGCTCGGCCTGTTTCAGGGCGTCGGCCTGCCATTTCGCAGCCATGACGACATCGCGAGGCTGCCCAACATGGTCTGGCTCTACCGCCGGCCGATCCTGGATTACTGGGCCGAACATGACGAGGCGCTGGGCCGGATCGTCCGCCACGTGCTGATTCACGAGATCGGCCATCATTTCGGCCTCTCGGATGCCGACATGGAGGCGATCGAGGCCGGCGCCGATTAGTCCTGCACAATTTGGCCTTTAACGAACGGCCCGATCAGGCTAAAAGCCCGCTATCAATTTGCACGTTTGCAACTTTCGAGATGCAAGTTTGCAATTATTCATCTGCAACCATCGAAGATTGAGCCATGGACAAGTTCACAACGCTGGAAGGCGTCGCGGCGCCGCTGAAGATCATCAATGTCGATACCGACATGGTCATCCCGAAGCAGTATCTGAAGACCATCAAGCGCACCGGCCTCGGCAAGGGGCTGTTCTCGGAACAGCGCTACAAGGACGACGGCAGCGAGAACCCGGATTTCATTCTCAACAAGCCGGCCTATCGCAACGCCAAGATTCTGGTCGCCGGCGATAATTTCGGCTGCGGCTCGAGCCGCGAACACGCGCCATGGGCGCTGCTCGATTTCGGCATCCGCTGCGTGATCTCGACCTCGTTCGGCGATATTTTCTACAACAATTGTTTCAAGAACGGCATCCTGCCGATCCGCGTTGCCCAAGAAGACCTCGACAAATTGTTCGACGATGCCGAACGCGGCGCCAATGCGACGCTGACCATCGATCTCGCCAATCAGGAAATCCGCGGTCCCGACGGCGGCAAGGTGAAATTCGAGATCGACGCGTTCCGCAAGCACTGCCTGATGAACGGCCTCGACGATATCGGCCTCACCATGGAGAAGAAGGCCTCGATCGACGCTTACGAAGCGAAGGCAAAGACCGCGCGCGCCTGGGCGTGACGCCACTCCCGAGCCTTTTCGGTTCTGATTGAATCAGAACCGAGGCTCTGTTTCTTTTCACGAACTTCGGAAACGGGGCACTGGAGGCGACGCGCATGCGGCCCGATGTCGTCACCTTCTGGCACGGCCCGCTCGATCGGCTCCGGCTGACGTGCCTGAGATCGCAGGTCGCCGCCGGTCATAAGGTCACCGTCTACAGTTTCGAGCCGCTGCCGCAATTGCCCGAGGGCGTCGGCAATGCCGAGGCCGAAGCGATCCTGCCACATGGGTTCTCGGAAAAACTTCGCCCGCCGCAACCAGATGGCAGCTGGCGCGACTGGACCACGCTGCAGTTCTCGGATTTTTTCCGGATGCGCCTGATGGCGCGCAACGCCGGCCTGTGGCTCGACGCCGATGTGCTGTTGCTGAAGCCGGTCGAGATCGATCCGGCCAAACCCTATTTCGCCTGGGAGCGGCCGCGCCAGCTCGGCAATTCGGTGCTCTATCTGCCGGCAGGCGATCCGATCGTGGCGGCGTTCGAAAGCCTGATCGAGCAGGACGAACTGACGCCGGACTGGCTGGCGCTGCGGCATCGCCTGACATTCGCGCTGCGCAGGCTGTGCGGCGGGTCGAACCGTCTCTCGGATATTCGTGTCGCGATCTATGGTCCGGCGGCGCTGACCGCGCTCGCCCGCCGCGCCGGCGAACTGCACTATGCCTTGCCCCGGAAATCGTTTTACGCTGTTCATGCCGAGCCGAAGCTGTTCTTCGAGCCCTCGGATTTTTCAGCGCTGATCGCCGATCCCGGCATTATCGGGCTGCACATCTCCCCGAAGGGCCGCGGCAGCAAGCCGCCCGTTGCCGGCAGCCTGTATGCATGGGCGGCAGAGCGGTTCGGTTGACCCTCACCTCTCCCCCGAGGGCAGGTCCGCGGGCTTAGTTGATCTAGCGCAACAAGCCGCGGCTCCGTTCGTGCTCATATTGCACAAATTCTGGTGCGACCGGAGATGTCCCATGACCGCACAAAACCATCCCTACCCTGCTGTAGAAGTGCTGATCAATACCTTCAGCGACTGGCTGAAACACCGGCGGGAGCTAAGTGAGATACGTCAGCTCAATACCGTCGACTTCGACCGTATCGCGAGCGACTTGCGGGTTTCTCCCCACGATCTGAACGAGTTGGTCCGTCAGGGACCGCATGCCGCGGACGAGCTGCCGAAACTGCTCAAGGTGCTCGGGATCGACGAAGCCGCCCTCGCGCGCACGCAGCCTCTGGTGCTGCGCGACATGGAGCGGGTCTGCGCCCTGTGCCATAGCAAAGCTCAATGCGACCGCGATCTCGCCGCCGGCACCTCTGCCGAGCATTATGAGGGTTATTGCCTCAACGCACCCACCATCGAGCTTCTGGGCCAGCCATTAAACAAGTAAGGCGCCGTCGCTAAGCGTTGTTACGGCGAGTCAATGAAAATGTCGCGCTCTGCCTGGATACACATTTCTCTGGCCATTGTCATTGCGCTGGCCGCGCTGTTCTTCATCCGCCTGCACAATGCGGGCGGAGTGAGCTCTTCCCTTGGCAGGGAATTACCCTCCATCTCCAGGGAAGGATAACCACAACATCAATTCCCCATCGCCGCGATCGCGTCCGCGATCGCTATCGTTCGCCTTGCCATATCGGCGTGCAGCCGCTCGACCATCTGGCCGTCGAGCCGGATTGCGCCGCGCGAGGCGTTCTCAGGCAATTCGAACGCCGCGATGATCCTGCGGGCATACGCGACTTCTTCAGCCGGCGGCGTGAAGATCGCGTTGCAGGCCTCGATCTGGCCCGGATGGATCAGCGTCTTGCCGTCGAAGCCGAGATCGCGGCCCTGCGCGCACTCCTGTCCAAAGCCGTCGACATTGCTGAAGTCGCTGTAGGGTCCGTCGAGAATTTCGAGGCCGTAGGCGCGCGTGGCGAGAATGCAATGCGTGATCAGCGGCAGCATTGCCGCGCGGCCGGGCTGCATTCGTATCCGCGTCTCGCGCGAAATATCATTCGGCCCGAACACGAAGCCGGCCAGCCGCATCTCGGAATCGCGCGAGGCGGCCGCGAGTTCCTCGGCGTGCAGCACCGCGCGCGCGGTCTCGATCATCGCCCAGACCCGGATCGATATGTCCGCGTTGATATCGCTTAAGCGATTGGCGATGGCCGTGAGATCCTCGACGCTCGAAATCTTCGGAACCAGAATGCCGTCGGGCCGCGCCTTGCCGGCCATATTGACGTCATCGATCCACCACGGGGAATCGAGCGCGTTGACGCGGATCAGGACCTCGCGCTTGCCGGATCCTTTTGCCGCGATCGCCTGCGCGATCTGGTCGCGCGCCATGGCCTTGGCATCGGGGGCCACGGAATCCTCGAGGTCCAGGATGATGCCGTCGGCCGGAAGATTGCGGGCTTTTTCCAGCGCCCGTGCATTCGATCCAGGCATGAACAGCAGGCTGCGGCGTGGACGGATCATGGGCTGGTTCCTTTGGAATTTCGAACCCAACGCGATAACATCTCAAGCTTTCCTCCGAAAGCCTTGTTCCGCAACCAACCTTATGGTTAGCAACGCGCATGTCATCGTTTCCGCAACATCTGCTCGACGGCTACCGGACCTTCACCTCGCAACGGCTGCCCACCGAACAGTCGCGCTACCGCGAACTGTCCGAGCGCGGGCAGGCGCCCGAGGTGATGGTGATCGGCTGTTGCGATTCCCGGGTGTCGCCGGAGGTGATCTTCGATGCCGGCCCCGGCGAATTGTTCGTGGTGCGTAACGTCGCCAACCTGGTGCCGGTCTATGCGCCGGACAGCGGCGCGCACGGCGTCTCGGCTGCGCTCGAATACGCCGTGCAGGTGCTTCGCGTGAAGCACATCGTGGTGCTCGGGCACGCGCAATGCGGCGGCATCCGCGCGTTCATCGACAATATCGCGCCGCTGTCGCCCGGCGATTTCATCGGCAAATGGATGTCGATGTTTATCAAGCCCGGCGAGAAGGTCGGGCAGCGCGACCACGAAACGATGCAGGATTTCACCATCCGGATCGAGAAGGCCGCGGTGTTCCGGAGCCTGGAAAACCTGATGACGTTTCCCTGCGTGCAGATTCTGGCCGAACGCGGCAAGCTTCATCTGCACGGCGCCTATTTCGGCGTCGCCGAGGGTTCGCTGTCGGTGCTCGATCAGGCGGCGAAGGAATTCCGCGGCGTGGGGGAGCAAGTTGGCGAATAGCGAGTAGCGAGTAGCGAATAGGGAAAATTTCTACTCGCTACTCGCTATTCGCCGCTATCACGCCGCCTTTTTCTTGGCGCTGATCAGCTTGCGATTGATCAGACATTCGGCGATCTGGATCGCGTTCAGCGCCGCACCCTTGCGCAGATTGTCCGACACGCACCACAGCACGAGGCCGTTCT
>JBGQCE010000205.1:0-6465 GCA_041495185.1 Bradyrhizobium sp. | reverse complement strand
GTATCGCCTCCGAGCAGCGGGCAGCCGAACAGGCTGGCATCCGAGCCAAGCCCGCGCGCGAACAGCGTCAACCAGGCATCGTCAACGGCACGCAGCGCCAACGTCAGCACAAAGCCCGCCGGCGTTGCGCCCTTCGCGGCGAGATCGCTGAGATTTACCCGCAGCGCCTTGCGCGCGACCGTGTCCGGCGGATCGTCAGGGAGGAAGTGCACGCCTTCCACGATGGCGTCGGTCGTCACGACGATGTCGTCGCCCTGCGCTTTGAGGATCGCGGCGTCGTCGCCGAGATTGAAGGCGCCGGGGTCGGTCGCAAGCGGCTTGAAATATCGTGCGATCAGCGCGTCCTCACCGGATGCACCTGCACCGGGGGCAGCCATGTCAGCCGCCCGCCCGCGAAAACTCATCGGCGCGAAACTGGCGGGCGATCTGATCGAGCACCGCGTTCACCATGCCGGTCTCTTCAGACTCGACGAAGGCGTGCGCGACATCGACATATTCCGACACGACGACGCGGCCGGGCACATCCTTGCGATGCTCGAGCTCGTAAGCGCCGGCGCGCAGCACCGCGCGAAGAATGGCGTCGATCCGCTTCAGCGGCCAGCCCTTCGACAGCGCATCATCGATCAGCGGATCGAGTTTTGCCTGGTCGCGCACCACGCCGGCAACAACATCTTTGAAAAACGCGGCTTCGGCGGGCAGATATTTGTCGCCTTCGACCTCGCCGCCGAGCCAGTGGCTTTCGAACTCGGCGAAGATGTCGTTAATCCCCGCGCCCGCGATGTCCATCTGATAGAGCGCCTGCACGGCTGCGAGCCGCGCCGCGCCGCGCCGGTTGGCCTTCTTGTCCGGGCCTTTTGCAGACTTCTTTTCCTGGCTCTTTTTGTTCTCTGCCATGATCAGGCCCGTGCCAGCCGGCGCTTGATCCGCAGCATGGCAAGCGCTGCGCGTGCGGCGTCGCCGCCCTTGTTGAGTTCGCTGGCGCGCGCCCTCGCCCAGGCCTGCGCATCGGTGTTGACGGTGATGATGCCGTTGCCGAGCGGGAAGCGTTTGGCCACCGCGAGATCCATCAGCGCGCGGGAGGATTCCATCGACACGATTTCAAAATGGATGGTGTCGCCCCTGACGACACAGCCCAGCGCGATCGCGGCATCGTAGGGTTTGCCGCTTTTCTCGGCGGCCTCGATCGCGATTGCGATGGCGGCCGGAACTTCCAGCGCGCCGGGCACCGTGATGACATCATATGTAACGCCGGCCGCCTTCAGCTCGGCGACGGCGCCTTCCAGCAGCGCATCCTGGATATCGTCATAGAAGCGCGCCTCGACGATCAGCGCACGCGCGCCCGAAATGTCGGTCTGATCTTTCAACTGTGCGCGCCGTGCGTCCGCCATCTTATTATTTCCGCCTAACCTCATCCTGAGGAGCGGCCACTTGGCCGCGTCTCGAAGGATGAGCGTGACAATCTCATGGTTCGAGACGGCGCTCGCGCGCCTCCTCACCATGAGGAGATTTCGTGCGGGTTTTAGGCGCAGCAGCGTCCAAAGCCAAGGGCTGCCTCTATTTCATTTCCGCAAGCCGCGCGGCGTAGCGCGCCATCAGATCGACCTCGAGATTGACCTCAGCCCCCGCGCGCCAGCCACCGAGCGTCGTGACATTGAGCGTATGCGGAATGATCAGCACGGAAAACACGACGTTCTGCACCGTATTCACGGTCAGCGACACGCCATCCAGCGTCACCGAGCCCTTCGCGGCGATGAAGCGCGCCAGTTCGCGCGTGGTTCGCAGTTCGAACCGCGCCATATCAGGCAGATCGTCGCGCTTGACGATGGCAGCGATCCCGTCGGCGTGTCCGGCGACGATATGGCCGCCGAGTTCGTCGCCGATCTTCAGCGCGCGTTCGAGGTTAAGCTTCGTGCCAACGGCCCAATGTCTGGCGGTGGTCATGGCAAGCGTCTCGGCGGCGGCATCGACATCGAACCAGGTTTTGCCGTGCTCGACGCCAGAGGCAACGACGGTCAGGCAGACGCCGTTGCAGGCGATCGAGGCGCCGTCCGCGATGGTAGAGCGGTCGTAGCGGCAGGCGATCCGCAAGCGATGCAACTGGCCCCGCGCCGTTGGCGTCAGGGCGGTTATCTCTCCGATGTCGGTGACAATGCCGGTGAACATTGGAAGTCCCTGGTCAACTACCGTCATGGCCGGGCAAAAGCGCGAAGCGCGTCTTCGCGCTAGATGTCCCGGCCATCCACGTCTTCTTCTATCACCCGCAGCCAAGACGTGGATGCCCGGCACAAGGCCGGGCATGACGAATTTAGGCTTAAGCGTCTATGCACGCTCATAGATCGTAAGAGTATCCCTTTGCAGCATTTCGCTACCACGTAGTTTGAATGTGGGCGACCCGGTGAGAGCCGATAGCGGCAATGCGTCGAGCGCGGCGACACCGTCGCTTCCGACAGCTTCAGGGCCGCGCAGCAGCCAGACTTCGTCGACGAGGCCGGCTGCGATGAAGGATGACGCCACCCGCGCGCCGCCTTCCACCAAAAGCCTGGTGATGCCCTTCTCGGCCAGCGCTTGCAGTACGGCCTCTAGATCGAGCCCCGGCGGCGTGGTCGTGGTGGCGACACGGATGACCTGCGCGCCTGCGGCCCCGAGCTTCATGGCGGCGGGTGCCTCCGATACGTTCGAAGTCATGACCCATAGCGGCGTCTCGCGCGCGGAATGGACCAGCTTGCTGGTGCCGGATATTTGCAAACTCCGGTCCAGCACCACCCGCACCGGCGAGCGCGCCTCCATGCCCGGCAGGCGGCAGGTCAAAAGCGGATCATCCGCCTGCACGGTGCCGATCCCGACCAGGATGGCGTCGCATTGCGCCCGCAACAGATGCACCCGCGCCTTTGCAGCCTCGCCCGTTATCGCGACGGGTTTGCGGCCAGCCGCGCCAATCTTGTCGTCAGAGGAGACCGCGAGCTTGAGGATCACATGCGGTCGCTTGTCGCGGACGCGCCTGAAGTGTCCGGCATGATCGCGCGCAGCCTCAACCGCGCCCGGGCCGATATCGACCGTGATCCCGGCGGCGCGAAGTCTGGCGTGGCCCTGCCCGGCCACTTCAGGATTGGGATCTTCGATCGCCGACACCACGCGCGCGATGCCGGCGGCAACGATGGCGTCAGCGCAAGGCGGCGACTTGCCGGTATGCGAGCATGGCTCCAGCGTCACATAGAGCGTGGCGCCGCGCGCGGCCTCGCCGGCGCGCGCAAGCGCTTCGGGCTCGGCGTGCGGGCGGCCGCTCGCTTGCGTCCAGCCCCGGCCGACAATGACGCCGTCCTTGACGACCACTGCGCCGACGGCGGGATTGGGCCAGGTGCGGCCCTGCCCGCGCCGCCCGAGCGTCAGCGCGAGCTGCATGAAGCGCTGGTCGGCGGCTTTCGATTCCTTCGATCTTTGCGCGAACTGGTCTTCCAGAATGCGGAAGATCATTTGCGTAACAGGGCCAGCCGCGCGTCGTCGTCGCCGGAGAGTTCGCCGAGCACGGCTTCAAAGTCTTTCGCCTCGCGAAAGTTGCGATAGACCGAGGCGAAGCGGACATAGGCGACGTCATCGAGCTGGCGCAGATGCTCCATCACGATCTCGCCAATCGCCTCCGACGAAATCTCCGCTTCACCGCCGCTTTCGAGTTCGCGCACGATGGCGGAGACCATCTTCTCGACCCGTTCCGGATCGACCGGCCGCTTGCGCAGGGATATCTGCAGCGAGCGCACCAGCTTATCACGATCGAATGGCACTCGGCGGCCGTTGCGCTTGATCACGGTGAGCTCGCGCAGCTGCACCCGCTCGAAGGTGGTGAAGCGGAAATTGCAGGCGACGCAGACCCGCCGCCGCCGGATCACGGCGGAATCCTCGGTCGGACGCGAGTCCTTCACCTGCGTATCGAGACTGTTGCAGCTGGGACATCGCATCCGTTTATGCCTTACTGATAGATCGGGAAGCGGTCGGTAAGCGCCTTCACCCGTTCCTTGATCGCAGATTCCACCAGCGGCGCCTTGCCGTCCTGCGACTGCGCGATGGCGTTGAGGACTTCGGCGATCATGCCGGCAACCTGCTTGAATTCGGCAACCCCGAAGCCGCGCGTGGTCGCCGCCGGCGTCCCCAGGCGAAGCCCCGAGGTGACGAACGGCTTTTCCGGATCGAACGGGATGCCGTTCTTGTTGCAGGTGATGGCCGCGCGCACCAAGGCCTTTTCCGAGACGTTGCCCTTGAGCCCTTTCGGCCTGAGGTCCACGAGCATCAGATGGTTGTCCGTGCCGCCCGAGACGATATCAAACCCGTGGGCGCGCAACGCCTCCGCCAGCGCCTTGGCGTTCTCGACTACGTTCTTGGCGTAAATCTTGAAGTCCGGGCGTAGCGCTTCGGCAAAAGCCACGGCCTTGGCCGCGATCACATGCATCAGGGGCCCGCCCTGCAGGCCCGGAAAGATCGCCGAGTTCAGCTTCTTGGCGAGCGCCTCATCGTTGCAGAGGATCAGGCCGCCACGCGGGCCGCGCAGCGATTTGTGCGTGGTGGTGGTGGTGACATGGGCATGCGGCACCGGCGAGGCATGCACGCCGCCGGCGACGAGGCCTGCGAAATGCGCCATGTCGACCATCAAATAGGCGCCGACGCTGTCGGCGATCTCCCTGAAGCGCTTGAAGTCCCACGGGCGCGAATAGGCCGATCCGCCGGCGATGATCAGTTTTGGCCGCACCTGCTCGGCCTGTTTGGCGACGGCATCCATGTCGATGATCTGGTCTTCGCGCCGCACCGTGTAGTGCGAGGCCTTGAACCATTTGCCGGACATGTTGACCGGCGACCCATGGGTGAGATGTCCGCCGGCGGCGAGATCGAGACCCATGAAGCTATCGCCGGGCTGCAGCAGCGCCAGGAACACCGCCTGGTTCATCTGGCTGCCGGAATTGGCCTGAACATTGGCAAAGCCAGCGCCGAACAGTTTCTTGGCGCGATCGATCGCCAGCGTCTCCACCACGTCGACCCATTCGCAGCCGCCATAATAGCGATTGCCCGGATAGCCTTCGGCATATTTGTTGGTGAGCACCGAACCCTGCGCTTCCAGCACCGCGCGGCTGACGATGTTTTCCGACGCGATCAGCTCGACCTCATGGCGCTGCCGGCCGAGTTCGCCGCGGATTGCGGCGGCAATATCGGGATCGGCCTCGGTGAGGGTCGCCGTGAAGAACGAGTCGGGCGCGGAGGCGGTCTTTGCGCTGCTGGCAGAAGAGCTCATGAGTAAAATATCTCCACCGCCGCAGCCCGTTACGGGCATTGCGGCCGGTCACGTGTGGCGATCGAAAGCGGCGCTGGCGGGATACCATATCGAGCGGCGGCGGCCAAGCGCTTGCGGTACAAGCCTGATATTTATGCAAGATATGGTGGGGTCGCGAGGGTTCCACCCCGTCGTCCCTGCGAAAGCAGGGACCCATAACCACCGGCGGCCGTGGGAGGAAAGGTGTCCACCCGCGTGCCCCTTCCAGCAGCCGCGGCGTAGGGGTTCCGGCTCGCGCTTCGCGTGGCCGGAACGACGGGACCTACTTCGCGAAGCGGTATGCCCCACCCTTCTCGACGCTGCGCTTGAACGCCGGGCGCGCGTGCATGCGAGACAGCCATGCGCTCAGATTCGGATACGGTCCGAGCTTGTCGAATACTTTCGCCATCTCGCCGACAAAGCTCATCTGGATATCGGCGCCGGTCAGCGACTTCCCGACAAAGAACTCGCGGCCCTTCAGTGCGCCGTCGATATAGCCGAGATGGTTGGCGATCTCGCTGTCGATGCGCGGGTGCAAGGGGGCGCCCGCTTCCTTCAACCTGGAGACATAGAGGTTCAGCATCAGCGGCAGCATTGCGGAGCCTTCCGAATAATGCAGCCACTCGTTATAGGCCTCGTAATCGGCGCTGCCGGGCGCGGGCATCATCGCGGGTTTACCGTTCCCTTGGCCGTAACGGCGGATGATGTAATCGACGATCGCGCCCGACTCCGCGATCCTGACATCGCCGTCAGTGATGACGGGCGATTTGCCGAGCGGGTGCACCGCGGTCAACTCCGGCGGCGCCAGCCGCGTCGTGGCGTCGCGCTGATAGCGCTTCATCTCATAGGGCGTGCCGAGTTCTTCCAGCAGCCACAAAATCCGCTGCGAGCGGGAGTCGTTGAGATGATGAAGCGTGAGCATGGGGGTTTCCTCGGGTTCTCGTTGAACGCAGAGGTTTATCAGAGGTTTCTGATAATGGGCAGCGCCTTGCGCGCAGATGTCATCGCGCGGCTTGACCGGGCGATCCAGTATTCCAGAGCAAGCATCCCGCTCCACGGCCGGAACGGAAATATTTTTGCAAATGGGGCTGGACAGCCGGACTACAGAACAGCCCGTCGGGCAAATCAGCCGACCTGTCCGCCGTAGCTCGAAGCAACCGCCTCTTTATTGCCGG
>JBGQCE010000204.1:0-6473 GCA_041495185.1 Bradyrhizobium sp. | reverse complement strand
CGCTGGTGTTGCCCTGCGCGCTCGCTGGCAGCGCGGTCGTGGCGCCGATTAGCTTCTCGTGCGTCTCCCCGGCCAGCGCACAGTAGGCGTCGTTGGCATAGGTGATGCGGCCCTCGCTGTCGCGGCGGACGATCAGGTCGCCCTGCGCTTCAAGCAGGCTGGTCGCGCGCGCTTCGGTTTCCTTCAACTCCCAGAAGCGGTCGGCCAGCTCCTCGCAGCGCGCCTTGGCGCGGCGCAGTTCCATATGCAGGCGGCTGTTGCGCGACAGCACCATCAGCATCAGCCCGCAGCCCATGGCAAACAGGCCGCCGACGCCGATGGCGAATAGCGACGGATCGTAGATCGACTCGTTGACTCGATAGAGATACGAAAACAGCACGGTGGCCGCGGTCACCGCGCCGATGACGATGAAGGTCCAGCGCAGCACGCACAGCAACAGCCGGCGCACGACTCGATAGCGCTTGCGCGGCAGGTCTGTGACGGGACGAACCTGCATGCCTGCCCCTGCCCCACAGTTCAGCCCGGCGGCAGTGCGGCTGCCGGCGGTGACCTGATTGTTGCTATTGCTCGCGGGGTAATCTGATCCGGGGAACCTTGCGATTCCCCTGTGGCGACCGGGCCAATGGCGGGAGTGGTTGACGCCGCGCTAACGCCGCTGACAGGATTTTAGCGAATGGCGCTCGCGGCCAATTCACGGTGCTGGTTTGCCTTCCACATCGCCGCAAGCAGCGCTGCCGCGTCCTGCTGGGAGAACCGCACCGAATGGACATAGATCTTGTAGTCGGCGCCGCCGGCGTCGGCCGAAAGATTGACGGTTACGTCCGGCGTGTGCGCAGCAGCGTCCAATTTCACCGTGCGAATGGGGGTCGACGACCGGCAGGCGTCAAGCTCCGTAGCGCCAAAGTCATCGACCAGCACGAAATCGGCGATCTCCGCGCGATCGACCAATTGCATCCGCAGGTCGGGGCGCGGTGCATCGCCGGCGATCTTGATGCGGTAGTCTGGCGACGAGGTGTTGGGCGCGAGCTGGTAGGTGGCGGCGCCGCTGGCAAAGCATGAGCTTTGCTTCGGAGCGAAAGTGCTGTGCGCGGCGGCCGGAACGGCGATCGCCGCGATCAGAACCAGGGTCTTTTGTACGCGTGTCACCGCGTCATGTTAGGCGGATGCAGTTACCGGTGCCTTAATGAGGGTTGACGCCCGCGCGTCCGGTGCGGGACAGTTTACCCGGGTCAAAGCGGTGCGCAGCCGCGATGCGTCTGCGCCCAAGAAAGCGATCCAAGGGAGCGAACCATGGCAGTCGCGAGCCGAGCGAATTCCGAATACGGGCGGTTCATGGACGAGGTGAAGGACATGAGCCTGTTCCCGCTGTGGGAGCGGGTCGGCGGGCTGAAGCCCGGCACTGCCTGCGTGCCGGCGCATTGGAGCTATGCCGAGGTGCGGCCGCAGCTGATGCGCGCTGCCGGCCTCGTCACCAAGAAGGAAGCGTCGCGGCGCGTGCTGTGCCTGGAGAACCCGAGCCTGCGCGGCACCACCTTCGTCTGCCCGTCGCTGTTCGCCGGCCTTCAGATCATCATGCCAGGCGAGGTCGCACCGTCGCACCGCCACACCCCGAGCGCGCTGCGCTTCATCGTCGAGGGCGAAGGCGCCTACACCGCGGTGGCCGGCGAGAAGCTGCCGATGAAGCCCGGCGACTTCGTGGTGACGCCGGCCTGGGCCTGGCACGACCACGGCAATCTCGGCAACGATCCGGTGGTTTGGCTCGACGGCCTCGATACGCCGTTCGCGCGCTTCTTCGGCGCGGCGTTCTGGGAGGCGTATCCGCAGGACAAGCAGCCGCTCGACCGGCCGGAGGGCGAGTCGACGGCGGTGTACGGCATGAACCTGATTCCGGATGAATTTCATTCCGACGGCTATTCGACGCCGGTGCTGATCTATCCCTACGATCGCACGAAAGCCGCGCTCGACAGCCTGGTGCGTGCCGGCAAGCCGCATCCGGCGCACGGCTTCAAGCTGCGCTACGCCAATCCAGCGACCGCCAAGCACCCGTTCCCGACCATGGCGGTGTACATGCAGCGGCTGCCGGCGGGCTTTGCCGGCAAGACCTATCGCTCAACCGGCAGCGCGGTGTTCTGCGTGCATCGCGGACAGGGCCGCGCGAAGGTCGGCGACAAGGAATTCTCGCTGGCGAAGCACGACGTGTTCGTCGCGCCGCCCTGGGAGCCGTACAGCTTCGCGGCCGACAGCGAACTTGAGTTGTTCAGCTATTCCGATCGCGCCGGCCAGGAGGCGCTGGGGTATTGGCGGGAGCAGGTGGATAGGTGACGCGATAGCTGGCGCTAGCCATCGCGACCTCGCCGGTCTCTAGCGGCAGACGCAGCGTATCGAGCACCTGCGCCTCAAACTTCGGAATTGTGTAGCAGTCTCACCTAGTAGGTGTGGCAGGAGGCTTAGCTGGGACAGGGGGCGACGGCGGTAAAGCCGGTCGCGGCCATAGCACTCCAACTATGTATTGACCAGATTGAGAGATCACCGGAAGCGAAAAGGCCAAAATCGAGAGGATCACCGCCCCGACGACACCGACGATAATTGCTCGCCATATGAAAGTTAAATTGTCGAGTGCCGGTTGTAGTCCCGCCAACTTTGAGTTCATTGTGTTTTCTAGGTTGCGAATTTTTTCGGCAACGCTTTGTAATGAAAAAATTTCCTTGTTCATCCCCTTAATAACGTCATTCGAAATATCATTGAATGGGCGACCATCGTAGATTCGCTCCGATGGACGATCAATGTCGCAAAACCATATTTTGAATACCTCGTCGTTTTCGCAAATTTGGATTGGCGATGGGCTTGCATTGTAAACAGCATAAATCAATTTTCCTTCGTATCCAGGATCAACGTGAAATCCCGAAACGTTGATTAAACCCTGGAACTTCATAGAAGTTCTCATGGATATAAACGCCATTGCGTGTTGGGGGATTTTGATTTCCTCCTTTGAAAGCAAATAAGCAAATTGACCGGCGGGAATGAGAAAGGATTCTCGGTCTGCTAAGAAGGTTTTTTTTTGCTCGTGGCCGGTTTCCCGGTCGGCTGTTCGATAGTAACAGTTGCCCATGCGTAGCGTGTATGCATTGCAGTCAACCTGACTGTCAGAAAATGGAATGATGACGTTTCTATTTTCTAAAAGCTTTTCGCCGCTCCAGAAGGCCATTGCGGCTATCAATCGGTAACGTAAAATTGTCGTGTGAGCCACTTGCAAAATTGCAGCAGCGCGCTGGATTTTTCGCCGGGATCAGGGGTAATCGAGGCGTCCGCAGCCTGTTCTGGTAAGGTGTTTCAGCGACGAATCACCAGCCGAATCAGGATGCGGACATGCCTCTGCGCGAGACGCTAACAACTACCTGGGATCACATTCAAGGCTTTCTTTTCCCGATGCTGCGGGAGGAGGTCGGGCCGCTGACCGCTCAGCACGAGCGGCTCGTGATCGTTCTCGATGTGGCTGGCATCGAGACGTTCGTCCAGATGTGGTCGGGCCTGCCGGGGCGTCCGCTGGAAGACCGGCATGCGCTGGCGCGGGCGTTCGTCGCCAAGGCCGTGCTCGCCTTGCCGACGACCTCGGGCCTGATCGAGCGGCTGACCGTCGATGCCACGCTGCGCCGATTGTGCGGCTGGGAGCGCAGGAGCGAGGTTCCGAGCGAGAGCACTTTTTCTCGCGCCTTCGCCGAGTTCGCGGCGAGCGCCTTGCCGAGCCGGGTCCACGAGGCCTTGATCAAAAAGACGCACAAGGATCGCCTCGTCGGTCACATCTCGCGCGACGCCACCGCCATAGAGGCGCGCGAGAAGCCGGTGAGAGCGGTGCCGACAGCCCCCGAGACGCCGAAGCGGAAGCGTGGTCGGCCGAAAAAAGGCGAGGTGGTGGCGAAGAAGGAGCCACGCCGGTTGGAGCGTCAAGTCGGCATGACGCTGGCTGAAATGCTGGCTGATCTGCCCACGGCTTGTTGTGTCGGCACGAAGCGCAATGCCAAAGGCCACACGACGAGTTGGATCGGGTACAAGCTGCACATCGATACCGCCGATGGCGATATACCAATCTCATGCCTGCTGACGTCGGCCTCGTTGCACGACAGCCAAGTGGCACTCCCGCTCGCGAGCATCACGGCCGAGCGCGTCACCAATCTCTACGATCTCATGGACAGTGCTTATGATGCGCCGGAAATCTGGGAAAAAAGCCGGTCGCTCGGGCATGTGCCGATCATCGAGGCCAATCCGCGGCGCGGCGGCAAAGCCGAAGCCGAGGCCGAGGCGCTGGCCAAGCGGTGTGCAGGCTACCGGATCGCCGAGGACGTGCGCTACAACCAGCGCAGCTCGGCCGAGCGCGTCAACGGCAACCTGAAGGACAACCGCGGCGGCAACCACGTGCGCGTACGCGGGGCGCCCAAGGTATTCTGTCATCTGATGTTCGGCATTCTGGTGGTGACCGTGGAGCAGATGATGCGGCTCGTCACGTAGCCGCCGCACGCCACCACGGTCCCACCCGTGTCGACCGACACGAAACCGAAGCAAGGGGGAATTGCGTCAACAATCGCCAATCTGGCGTCGTCATGCTACGAAACGCATCGGCAAGGCCTCCCCCGACAGGCCGTGAGATGCCGACGGCTCGCTCGATACCAGACGTTTTGCAAGAGGCTCGTGTGGCTAATTCTTTTCGACGCCCGTGCAGTGCATCCACGAGGTCAAGTTTTTGCTCGCCAGCCGTAGCGATCACCCAGTTCAGTATGTCGATGTTCGCGCTGCGTGCGAGCGCAAACGAGTCCTCCAAGTGGTCCAGTTTTTCGCAGGCATCAGCAAAACGACCTGCGGCATCTGCAAACACCCGGAGCGGGTCAATTTGGTCAGTTCGGCGCGCCGGGGGCATCCCAATCGAAGCTAAGTTTTGGTGCAGCGTATTCGCCGCGCTGAGGCTGACCAAGAGCGTATCGACCAAAGTTTGCTTTTGTGTTTTCGGTTCGGCGGAATCCCGGGCCAACCGGCCCACATACTTGGCGAAATGCAAACCGTAGTGCTTCAACCGGTCAGGCTTGGGCAGACACATGATGTCCGAATGATTGCGTTTATCGTGATGGAACTGCTCACGTTGCAAACGCGGAAGCTCGTTTGGAGACAACATGCTGCTTAAGCTCCGGCAATCGCTCGTGCAATCAATAATATAATGGAAAATCGTTGTAGAATCAAGGGGATGTAAGTGATTCTGATGACTCAACTATTCCAGAATCTTCCACAACAGCGCCTCTCCATTCGATAAGCAGTTGGCTACGAGCAATGTACAGCGGGTGCTTCGGTTGTCCGTCTTTGGTGGTGCCGAGGCAGCGGAATGTTACGCCAGTCTCGGCAGCGATCTGCATCGCGATTTTATCGCGACCCATGAACGAACCGTGCGCTCCCCATCCTGCCATCGCGATACCATTTCGCTCACGGCATTCGATCAGAATGCGACGAATGTGATCGTCGTTTTTTGGCCCAATTGGATCGGCCATCGCTTTCCAGTCTTCGGGGTTAGTTGCGCGCCCGGCTCCCAGGTTCCAGACAATCAGAGAACCGCAGCTGAGAGCTTTTGCCCGCCGCCAATTTCGAATGATGGTTCGGTCGTCTATCTCGTCGTCAGCCGTCGATGGGTTGAGCATCCCCGAGACGTAGGGTGGCAGCTTATCGTCCCAAATGCGACGCAGCTCGTAACGGTATAGGCCACAGTCTGAGATGATCGCGCTCTTGTGTACGGACATGTCGAATGATCTACAGATCCAAATGCTTACGCCGCCCGCCGCACCTCGTCTGTCAGCGCGCGATAGGAGAGCGCTTCCGCCAGATGCACCCGGCCGACCTTCTCCGCGCCGTCGAGATCGGCGAGCGTGCGCGCCACCCGCAGCACGCGATGATAGCCGCGCGCCGACAGCCGCATGGCGTCGGCGGCGTCGCGCAGCAGCGTAAGACCGGTGTTGTCAGGGCGCGCCACCTCCTCCAGCAGCGGCGCCGGCGCCGCCGCATTGGTCGTGACGCCGGGGAGGCCGAGGGCGGCGTAGCGTTCGGCCTGGATCATCCGCGCCCGCGCCACGCGCGCGGCGACCTCCTTGCTGCCTTCGGCCGGCGGCGGCAGGATTAGGTCGGCGGCGGTGACGGCGGGCACCTCGATGTTGAGGTCGATGCGATCGAGCAGCGGGCCGGAAAGCTTGGTCTGGTACTCGGCGGCGCAGCGCGCGTTCGGTCCGCGGCGGCAGGCAAAGCCCGGATCGCTGGCGCGGCCGCAGCGGCAAGGATTCATCGCCGCCACCAGCATGAAGCGGGCCGGATAGGTGACGCGGTGGTTGGCGCGCGCGATCGCGACCTCGCCGGTCTCCAAAGGTTGCCGCAGCGCGTCGAGCGCCTGCGCCTGGAACTCCGGCAACTCGTCGAGGAACAGCACGCCGTGGTGAGCGAGCGAGACT
>JBGQCE010000203.1:0-6483 GCA_041495185.1 Bradyrhizobium sp. | reverse complement strand
GTCGCCAATCTGATCGGCTATTCCTATCGCAAGCTCGGCGACTACAAGGTCTCGCAGATCTGGTACGAGCGCGCGCTGAAGGCCGACCCCAACCACGTCAAGACCTGGCAGTATTACGGGCTTTGGCAGGTCGAACAGGGCAACCGCGATTCTGCGCAATATCACCTGAGCCGGATCGCCGCTTTGGCTGGCACCAGCAGCGAGGAATATCGCTCGCTCGCCGCGGCGCTGGAAAAACCGTCCGGCACCGGCCTGGTTTACTGAGCTCTCTCCACGTCATTGCGAGCGGAGCGAAGCAATCCAGAAACACGCCGAATTGGCAGATGGATTGCTTCGTCGCGGAGCCTGTCATCGGGCGCGCATTCGCGCGACCCGTTGGCTCCTCGCAATGACGGAGAGATGGGCGTAACCTCAAAAGGTGCGTCGGTTTTGTTTTTGCATGGTCACTTCATCAGTGCCTGAGCCTCGGCGCGGAACGCCTGCCGCGAGGCGTCTCGCGAATAGAACATGTGCCCGCCGGGATAGACCACGAGCTTCACACGCTCCGGCGTCGCGTAGGCCGGTAGCTGATCGAGCAGGATTTTCGAGGCGAAATACGGCGTGGCAAGATCGAACAGCCCGTGCGCCACCAGCACTTTCAGCTTCGGGTCGAGCGCGAGAATCCGTCGCAGTTGTGTAATCGACTCCGCAGGCCTCAGGCCGCGGCCGAAATCCCAGGCCTTCTCGACCGCGCCATTGAGCAACTCGTAGGACCCGTCCGGCCGCCAATTGAGCTTGCGCGTGGTGAGGTCGACCGCGGCGCTGGTCAGCGGCGCCACCAAAGGTTCGCCCGAGGGATCGCCGAAATGATAGAAGCTGGAATCCGGATCGGGATCGAGGCCCAAGACCGACGCGTCGTAGCGTCCCGTCACCTTGCCGTTCTTGCGGTCGAATTCGCGGCGAAACTCGGCCACGTCGAAGCGCCCGGCCAGCCTGCGGCTCACGGCCTGATCGATCCCCGTCAATGCCGCCACCTTGTCGGCAAGGCGTGTGGTGGCCTCGGTGTCGGCCTCTCCCTTGACGAGATCGAGCAGAAAATCGCTTCGCGCATAGCGTTCGACATCGGCCAGATCGGCACGGGTGACGGCGCCTTTCGCCTCGCGCGCCACCGCTGCCATGGAGGGAAGGCTCGACACATATTGCAGAATGCTGGAGCCTGAATATTCGCGGAAGTCGAGCACCGGCGAGACCAGGATCAGCCCCCTCACCCCGACGCCCTGCTGGAGCTGCAGATTGTTGACGATCTTCGGGCCGCGAATGCCGCCATAGCTTTCGCCGGCAACAAATTTGGGCGAGAGCAACCGGTCGGATTTTTCCAGCCAGCGGCGGATCGCTAGCGCGATCGAATTCACGTCGCCATCGACCGAAAAAAACTTCTTGCGCACGTCATCGCCAGTCGCGACGAAGCGGCTATAGCCGGTGTCGACCGGATCGATGAAGACGAGATCGGTAAAGTCGAGCCAGGTCTCGGCGTTGGGTTGCAGATCGGGCGAAGAGGAAGAGCTCACCGCATCCGCGTTGATGGCCAGACGCCAGGGTCCGGCGCTGCCGAACTGCAGCCAGGCGGACGCCGAGCCCGGACCGCCATTGAAAAAGAAGGTCACCGGTCGGGTGCGCGTATCCGCGCCATCCAGCTGATAGGCGGTATAGGCAATATCGGCCTGCGGCTCGCCCTTGTCGTTGAACAGGCGGACCGAACCCGCCGTGGCCGCAAACGCAAGCGTGCGCCCGGGAAGGGTCAGCGTTTGTTTGGTCGTGGAATCCGGCGGCAGGCGATGTTGCTCGGCCGCAGCGGGCGAATTCGCCGCATTGCCGCCGCGTCCGCCGATTCCGCCCGATTTCTGACCCGATGGCGTTGCGGCAGGCTGCGGCTGAGGCGCATCCTCGGCGCGCGCGCCAGCCATCACGGAGAAGGCAAGAAGCGTGAAGGCGAAACGCAGATGACGCGGTGCCGGAAAATCGATAACCATGTCCGTTCTTCTCCCTGCTTCCCGAGATCAACCCGGTACTGCCCCGTTTCATCCCGCCTGAGCCGGTATTTCGGATAGCCACAGGTTTCCGGCTCAAAACTGCGACAGCTTGGCGCTCTGCGCAAGCGATCCAATGACATCCCCGGGCGGCTAGCCTATCTCGACAAGGACAGCCAAGGTCGTATAGACGACCTTGCGCGCACTTAAGCCCCCTCAGCGCCATTGTGAGCCCTCGATCCCATGACCAGCCCCAAGCGATATGACCGCATCGCCTTTGTCGCGAGCGCCGGCGTGGAGGCCCAGCAGGCGCTTGCGCAGCTGGTAGAGCTCTACGGCAATCACGATCCCGCAGAGGCCGATGTCGTGGTAGCGCTCGGCGGCGATGGGTTGATGCTGCAGACGCTGCATCAGCACATGCGTTCGGGCAAGCCGATCTACGGCATGCATCGCGGCACCGTCGGCTTCCTGATGAACGAGTACAGCGCGCAAGATCTGCACGCGCGCCTTGCAGCCGCGCGGGAATCCCTGATCCATCCGCTATTGATGCGCGCCACCGACGTGCATGGCGTAGTGCATCTTCATCACGCCATCAATGAAGTCTCGTTGTTTCGCCAGACCCATCAGGCGGCGCGCCTGAGAATCCTGATCGACGAACGCGAACGCATGGCGGAGCTGATCGCCGACGGCATCATGGTGGCGACGCCGGCGGGATCCACCGCCTACAATCTTTCGGCGCAGGGGCCGATCCTGCCGATCAACGCTGCGCTGCTCGCGCTCACCCCGATCAGCGCATTCCGACCGCGCCGCTGGCGCGGGGCGCTACTCCCCAATACCGCCTATGTCGTCATCGAGGTGCTCGAGGGCGACAAGCGGCCGGTCGCAGCGGTGGCCGACCATGACGAGGCGCGCGACGTCCGCCGGGTCGAGGTACTTTCCGACAAGACCATCTCGATGCGGATGCTGTTCGATCCCGGCCACAGCCTGGAAGAACGTATTCTGAGCGAGCAGTTCGGGTACTGAGCCTGATCCCGAAAAGCCTGTCCCGGACTCGATCCGGGATGGGTACCGGTTTTCCCGGACAAACGAATTCGTTTGTCCGGAGATCATGCTCAAACAAACGAAATAGCGCCCCGACGGCCCTCCCTTGGCAACCATTCGTTAACCGGCGCCGCGATATGGTTAACGCCGGGTATACCGTTTTCGGCAGGTAACGCCCTCAGGGCCCGGCCATGTTTCGCATCGATTTCAACAAGCTGCGGTTTCTTGTGTGCGACGACAATCCGCATATGCGCCGCATTTTGCGGACGCTGCTGCATTCGTTCGGTGCCCGCGAAGTCTACGAATCCGAAGACGGCGCGACCGCGCTCGAAATGTACAGCCACTATGTCCCTGACATCGTCATCACCGACTGGGCGATGCCGATCTTCGACGGCCTCGAACTGGCGCAGATGATCCGTCAGCCGGAATCCAAGGGCAATCCCTTCGCGCCGATCATCATGCTGACCGGCCATTCCGAGAAGCGGCGCGTCACGGTGGCGCGCGACGCCGGCGTGACCGAATTCCTCGCCAAGCCGATCTCGGCCAAGGCGCTTTATCAGCGCATCCTGAACGTCGTCGCCAATCCGCGCCCGTTCATCAAGACCAAGACCTATTTCGGCCCGGACCGCCGGCGCAACACCAGCAATGCCTATATCGGCCCGGAGCGCCGTGTCGGCGGCGAAGTCGAAGTCGTTCAGCAGCCCTCGCTGCTCGACAAGGCCCGGTCCACCGTCTAGCGCGAGGCCTAAGGAAACCATCATGGCGAAAGACCAGTCCGCGGCGCTCGAGATCAAGGCCTTCGCCGACCATCACGTGATCACGCAGCCCAATCCCTTACGCAAGGTGTTGCGGCGTGTCGCCGAAAAGGATCTCGACGATCCGGTGGCGCGCGCGGAAAAAGCCCTTGCCGGCCTGTCGAGCGAGTTCAAAGACTGGATGACGATCGAGGCCGACCGGCTCTCGGCCGCTCACGCCGTCATTCTCAAGGACGGTATTACGAACTTCACGCGCGATGAACTGTTTCGCGCTGCCCACGACATCAAGGGCGACGCCGCCACGTTCGGATATCCTTCCGCAGGCGCTGCCGCCGAAAGCCTCTGCAGAATCATCGAGCACGCGCCCGATCTCGACAAGGTGCCGTCGGACCTGATCGCGCATCACATCAACGCCATTCAGGCGATCGTGCGCGATCGCACCAAGCTCGACACCATCAGCATGGCCGGCGAACTGAGCCGGCGGCTGCGCGACGTCGCCGACACCTACCTCACTCACGCCAATCGCGACCGGCCCGAGCACCTCGAAGCCATCCTCGCGCCGAGTATTGCGCCGGCGGATTGAGACGACACCGCGTCTCAATTTCGTCGTCCCTGCGAACGCAGGGACCCATACGCCGCGGCTTATCAATTGGTCGATCGGGGGGTGGTTGCCTTTCCCCACAACTAGCGTCGGTGGTTATGGGTCCCTGCGTTCGCAGGGACGACACCTGATGCGTTGACAGAGCAGCGATTACGCCGCGATCAGTTCGTGCTGGATCGGTGCAATGGCTTCTTCGGCGACCAGCTCGTTGCAGAACATGCGGGCTTCTTCCCGCGCCGATTCCATCGCAAAGCGGCGCAGCAGGATCAATAACGGCTCGGCGGCTTTCGGATCGGTTTCGCAATGCGTCAGCACGCGTTCGACCATGCGGCGCCGCAATCTTGCAGCATTGCCGACGGTGTCGACATATCCGGTTTCGTGGCTGACTTCGAGCGCCGCCCGGAAGGCAGCGAATGTCGATTCCGGCAGACCGGCGCGCTGCAATAGCGCCTGCAGGCTGGCGCCGCCGCGGTCGTGCAGCAGTGCGGAGACGCGGGCCTGCGGCAGGTCGGACAATTCCGACAGCGCCGCATTGAACAGTTCGAGATTGCCCGACAACAAGGCGCGCAGGATCAGTCCTGCGGTGAGCTGGCCGGTGGCGCGCAGATGCCGCACCAGGCCGCGCATGTCGTCGCCGCGCGAGCGCGCCGCGATATTGACGGTCGAGCGATCGCGCGCCTCGCTTGCGATCCGCACCGCCCGGTCGGCGCTCAGCCAGTTCCGGGCGACAACGAATTGCGCCAGCGTGTCCGAGAGCTTGGCGACCAGCGAGACCCTGGTCGCGGCAGGCAGATCCTCCAGCACCAGCATCGATTCCCGGATCGCGGCGAGATGGCCATGGCGCTCGACGATGCGGTCCCAGGAAAAGGCTGCGAGTTCGGCATAGGCATTCTCGATCAGCTCGAGCGCTGCCGCGGCGGTGCCGACTTCGGCGATCGCCGCACAGACCGAGGGCGGCAGGTTGATGCGGCGGGCGATCGCGCATTGCATCTCGCAATTGCCGGTCGCGATGATGTCGACGAGGTCGGCGTCGATCAGAAGCGGTGAGTATTCGAGAACCGGGAGTGCGACCGACGGCTGATCGAGCGACAGCGCCTGCACGATAGCCGCGGGCGCGTCCGTGCTGCGGGCAAACACCTCCGCCATGGCCTGGCGCACCAGCGGAGACGCGTCGTCGAGCAACATCAACAGCGCGCCTTCCGCGGCGGCGCGGTCGTCCTCGGAAAGATCAGAAATCAGCCAGGCTCGCGCCAGAGATCGCGTCGCCTCTGCCCGCTCGCCTGCCGGAGCGGTCCTGATCCAATTGATGAACTGCCGAACGATCATTGCCCTGCCGGCTTACGCAACCTGAAACGACACCATGACGGGATGCCACTGCAACAGAAAATAAACCACGACGCTTAACAAAGCGTTCACCATAAACGGCTGGTTTTATTGACGTTTTGTTAAGGGTACGGGGGTCGACGGCCTGGATAGCCGCTGGCGCCGATCCGCTGGCGCAATGACTAGCTGCTGAAAGTGCCGTTGCGATCGCTGAAGAGATCGAGCGGTTGCGGCGCGCGAACGTTGGGCGTTTGCGCCGAGGTTGCTGGCGCAACCGAAGTCAGTGACGAAGAGTTGCCCCACAATTCACGAACGGTCGACGAGACCGGCTGCGTTCGTTCGCCGGCCTGGAACAGGGAACGGAAGATCGGGTCGGTCGGCGGCGAGGTGTTCGTCGCTGATGACGCGGACGCCATCGTAACCGGCGTGACCGCGCGGACATCCGGAAAAGTCGACAGATAGGCCGTATTATCCATTGTCAGGGTGGCCGGCGCCGCGCCGGCGACCGTCACATTTGCCTTGATGTCGCCGACCGACGCCATCGCAGTGCGCGTCGCCTGCGAATGGGCGGCGCTGGCGTAGCGCGACGTCAGCACCGAATAGACTTCCGATACGCTGCGCGCGCGACCGGAGCGGTCGAAGAAGATCGAACGGTTCGCTGCGGCGGCGTTCGGAAACAGCCGCGCGCCGGAGGCATTCGGATTGTCCTCTGCATTCGAGATCAGCCTGGCCGCACCGCCCGCCCCCATGAAGTGCG
>JBGQCE010000202.1:0-6498 GCA_041495185.1 Bradyrhizobium sp. | reverse complement strand
GCGCGCCTGGATGGCTGGACGCCGGAGAAGCTGGCCGAACACTGGCTGCCGGCGGTGAAGAACAACTTCACGCCGCTGGAGCGGACGCGCGACGTGTATCCGTGGGATCCGGTCTGAACCGCACGACGGGGCCACGGCCCGGGGGTAGAAGCGCGTTCAGGATAACTGGATACTCGCTGGAATGATGGGTTTCGCTCCGCTCAACCCATCCTACGCCACTACGCCGGAGCCAGGAGCCCGTAGGATGGGTTGAGCGCCGCGATACCCATCACATCGGCGAGGCTCGCGCGTTTCCCATTTCTCTGAACCCGCCATTCGCGTTCTGCGTCAGTCGGCGAGCTGCCGCATCAGCGGGGCCCAGCGATCCAGGATCGGTAGTATCTGGTCCGATTTGGCGGCCGGCAGGCTGATCACCACACGCGCCACGCCGAGGGCGCGGTAGTGGCGCAGGCGGTCGGCATCTTCCGTTACGCGGAACAGCGTGACCGGCAGCGACGCGGGATCGCGCCCGGCCTCGATCGCCATCTGGCGGAACTGCGGCAGCGTGTCGCCGATGTCGCCGTGCCGGGTGCGACCGGCCCCGGGTATCCACCCGTCGCCGTAGCGCACCGCGCGGCGCGCGCCATAGGGGAAGGCACCGCCCACGATCACCGGCGGGTGCGGCTTCTGCACCGGCTTCGGCCAGGTCTGCATCGGCGGTAAGTTGACGAACTCGCCGTGATATTCCGCCGTCTCCTTGGTCCAGATCGCCTTCATCGCCTCGATCCGCTCGCGCGACAGCTTGTGGCGTGTGGCGAACACCGTGCCGTGGTCTTCCATCTCCTCCTTGGCCCAGCCATTGCCGACGCCGAACAGGAAGCGTCCGCGGGAAAGCTGGTCGAGCGAGGCGATGATCTTCGCCGTCTGGATCGGATCACGCTGGTTGATCAGGCAGACGCCGGTGCCGACCTTCAGGGTCTTCGTCGCCATCGCCGCGGCGGTCAGCACGATGAACGGGTCCATGATGTCGTAGTACGGCCGCGGCAGCTCCCCGCCGCCGGGAAACTGCGTCGTGCGCGCCACGGGAATATGTGAGTGCTCCGGCACCCAGAGTGACTCGAAACCGCGCTGCTCGAGCAGAGGACCGAGTTCGCCAGGCGCCATCGAAGCGGCGGTGAAGAACATCGCGGCGCCGAATTGCATGTCGGGTTCCTCCGGTTTGTGCTGATGGCCGATTGTGCCGCAGCGGCGCCCGCTTCGACAAATTTCTATCCGATGGCTATATCCGGGACATGAGCACGCACAGCGTCACCGAGGCGCAGCACCACCTATCGGAGCTGATCGACCGCGCGCTGAAGGGCGAGTCCGTCGTGATCACGCGGCATGGGCGTCCCGTGGTGGAACTGAAGGCCGTCCCGCCGCTGCCGCGACGCATCACGCAAACCGATTTCGACCGGCTCGACGCGCATCGGGTCGGATTGAGAGGCAAGGGCGAGGATGCGGTCACCATGCTTATTCGGATGCGCGACGAAGACTGGCGGTGACTTTCCCGCCATCGACGAGCATCACGTCCGACTGTCATTGCGAGCGGAGCGAAGCAATCTCGGGGGCGTTCTCCACGAGATTGCCGCGTCGCTGCGCTCCTCGCAATGACAGGTGCGATTGGCCGATTTCCTTACAAGCTCATTCGCCGGCATGACCGCCAACGCCAGCGCCCGCGGCGTTCAGGTGGCGCCGGCCTGACGCTATGCGGCCTGCCGCACCGCCGGGAACACCTCCTCGGCCAGCAATTGCATCTGCTCCAGCGCCAGGCTCTTCGGCATGCCGACCCAGTGCACGCCCAGGATCAGCGTGGTCACCCCGAACCGCCGCTTGAGATCGATGATCTGCTCCGTCACCTCCGCCACCGAGCCGATCAGGAACCGGTCGTCCACCAACTCGTCGAAATCCAGATCGAAATGATCGCTGGCCGGCATCACCTTGTCCTGGCCCCAGTCGCGATAGGCCTTATACTTCACCTCCAGCGACGGCCGCGCCAGCCGGATCGCCTCGTCGCGCGAGCGGGCGACGAAAACCTCGCGCGCCATGGGGAACTCCGCGGGGAACGGCTTGCCGCAAGCCTCGAGCTCCCGCTTGTAGACATCCATCTGGCGCTCGAGAGTCGCCAGCTTGTTGTGCGGATTGACGAACCAGGCATCGGCCATGCGCGCGGTGCGCCGTATCCCGACATCGGCATTCGCGCCGATCCACACCGGCGGCATCGGCTTCTGCACCGGCAGCACCGTGCAGTTCGCGCCGTCCAGCTCGAAATACGAGGCCTTCATCGTCACGAAGTCCTCGGTCCATAGCCGCTTGACCGCCGTCAGGCACTCCTCGAAGCGCCGCCCGGCCTGCTTCAACGTCGTACCGAACGCCTTGAACTCGACCTCGCGGTAGCCGATGCCGGCGCCGAACACCAGTTTTCCGCCGGACATGACATCGAGCGACGCAAGCTCCTCGGCGACATGCAGCGGACTGTGCAACGGCAGCAGCACCACGCCCGGGATCAGCCGCAGCTTCGGCGCCACCAGGGCGACCTGCGTCAGATACGGGATCTGCTGGATGTACTGGAACGGATACGAGCTGTAGTGCGAGCCTTTCGCGACGCAGTCGTAGCCCAGCTCCTCCGCGCGCTTTGCTGCCTCCAGATCCTCGGCCAGCCGCACCCGCATGTCGTCGCCCTGCGGATACTGGCCGCGAATGATCAGGCCGAACTTCATCACTCCCCTCCCCTTTCGGACGCGCGGCGGCTAGCATAGCGCAATGCGCACCCATGCCATCTCCATCGCCTGCCTGCCGCTCCTGGCCGCCCTGCTTCTGGCATCGCCGGCGGCGGCACAATCCGCGGCTCCGCTCGCCGGCGGTGTCGTCAACAGCGGCCCCGGCCGCGAGGTCGTCGTGGTGCAGCAGTCGGGCTTTGCCGAAACCGCGGTGGCATCCTGCGCCGGCGGGGCGGCCATCGGCTACCTGGTGGTGCTCGCCACTGGCGGCATGACACCCGTCGGCACCGCGGCCCTGTTCTGCGGCCTGTCGGTCGCCGCCACGGCCGCAAGTACCGTCGCCGTCTGGACCTGGCATACGGTGACCGCGCCGTTTTAGGGGGTGAGGTCGGAGGCTTGGTACCCGCGGCGTGGGTCCGCTTTGGGTGGGCAAGCGGACATCCTCTTTGCGCTGGCGCTCAGCCTTTTCGCACGAACTTGTCCACGCTGCGGTCCACCGTCAATCCGGCGTAGATATCGCCGTGCGAGTCCACGCCCACGCCGTGGACATGGCGGCTCTCCATGCGGGCGAGCACCGTTCCTTTCGCATCGCGTACGCAGACATACGCGGGCTTGTCGCCGTCTTCCTGCTCGGCAATGGTGAACGTGCCGTCCTTGCCGCGCGTGATGTCGTTCGGCCCGCCCATGCCGGTCCACATGCCGAGGAAGTCGCCGTCGGCCGAGAATATCTGGATGCGCTTGTTCGCTCGATCGGCTACGTAGAGCTTGCCGTCAGGATCGATCGCGATGCTGTGAGGCAGGTGGAACTCGCCCTCCGCCTTGCCCGGCGTGCCCCATGACTTGACGAGCCGGCCGTCGCGCGTAAAGCGGTGCACGCGGGCGTTGCGGTAGCCGTCGGTCACGTAAATGTCGCCGTTGGGGTGGGCCATCATCTCGGTGGGGTGATTGAAAGGCCCCGCCGCGCGCAGCGCGAGCCAGGGGGACCCGGTGCAGCCGGTGTCGGAATGCACGCCGCGCTGGCCGAGCTCCAGCAGGGGTTTGCCGTCCAGCGTGAACGCCTTCGCGACCGAGTCGGAGCGATCGGTGGTGTAGACGACGTCGTCGACAATTTTCAGCCCGTGCGGATCCGTGACCTCGCCGGCGCCCCAGGCGCCCAGGTATTTTCCCGCGCGGTCGAATACCACCACCGGGGGATCCTTGCGCTGGAAGACGTAAACCCGGTCCTGCGAATCGGTCGCCACCCGGCTGACCAGGCCGAACGATTCTCCGTCGGGCAGTTTGAGGAAATCGCGTATCAGCTCGTAGGTATGGTTGCCCGTGCCAACCTGTGTCATTGCTGTCTTCCTCCCGGATAAACGTGCGCGGTTCCGCACGATCAAGATATGGATAAACTGTCCACCTCGCCACCTTCAACCAGAAAGCAATAGCGATGCCTCGCCTTCCGCCCGAGCTCACTTCCGCAGAACTCTGCGACAGCGAAGACCCGTTTGCTCACTTGGGTCAAGTCGCCAATATCGCGGAGATTGATGATCTTGGTTGCGGCGACTGGACGATCCTCTATGGATATCAGGATGGTGCAGAAGGTAGTCGCTGCTTTTATTCCGGATTATTGCCACCAGAACGGGTGGCTAACGCGCTTAAGCAAATCAGCTGGGACCTACGGATCGGCGATGGTGCTCCCGGCTTCTCACAGAGGTACAATAATGGTGTGGAGGTCACTACGTACGACCGCTTTGGCATGCATGGCGTCGAGCCGATTCTCTATTCGAGGGATTTCCATGGGATTAAGCCGCGCCAATTTGACTTGAGTGAAGAATTCCGGCTGTTCCACAACCTCTACCACGATCGTCATAACGACCATTACATTCATGTGGATGACCGAGGCAACGAGGTTGTTGCGGCTGAGGTTACTCGCGTGCGTACTCGCGTGCTTACGAGGCTTCTGCGGCAATATATGGCGGCACGGCAACTCACTTTGGCATTATTCTTCGATCACCGAGCTAAGGCGGACGTTGATGTGAAGGCGGCGAAGGCGACCCTTCCCTCGAAAGAGATCGCCACGGCAGATCGACACTACTCCTTCCACGTTGGTGAAATTGATGGCCGGGCTTTTTCGCGTCTCGTCGGAAAAAAAGTCATCGCGCCTCCACCGATAACCGAGTCCGGGATTTGGCCTTATGAGTTGGAGCGGCGCAGCCATGCGGAGTTCATCATCGGCGTCGCAGAGGACGGGTCACCCATAACGCATAGCAGCGACCCCGACGCTCTTGCGAACTACTTTGGAGCGAACGAAGACGCACCGCACTACCTGACGCCAGTGTGGTTTAAGCGTAACGTGCTGGCCAAATATTATGATGAGCCAGGAAAATTTTCGGTTGAGGACGGCTATCTCCGTTGTGGCTCCCTCTGGGGCATCCAGATCGACAACAATCTTCCTGACCATGTGGTCGTCTACCTAGGTGACCTCGGCCGAGATTTGGACTACGAAGAGCAAACTTATTGGAAGCATTTCAATGTAAGACCGGGCGGAGGGCAATCTAGCGAAACCAATTTTCGGCGCTCTTTCCTCGCTCAATTCACGAATCCTTCTGCTCCGGACTTGGTCTTCAAGCAGAGATATACACAACTAAACGAGTCTTGGACGAAGAAGTTCGGGTGGCCAATCTTCCGGCCGCTTCACGAAGCTGACACTCATATTCTCAAGCAGTTCCGAGTGCCGCTCTCTGAAAGCGTCGGAGAGTTCGAGAATCAACTCCTCTTTCTGGTGAAGCTGCAAATTGACTCGTTGAACGACGCCGAATTGGCGAAGGCATGCGGCGGGGCGCTTCCTGACGAGAGGAGCATAAGCAAGCTCAAGAGATACTTGGAGGAGTAGAAGTACCCCTACATCGATAGGGATATCGGGCTCCTTCGGACCCTTCAAGATTTGCGTTCGAGCGGTGCAGTGCACGCCAAAGGCGGAAAGTTTGATAAGATCAAGGCGAGCGTTGGGCTCGATCGCAATTCTCCGCGGGAAATATTTCGCGGCCTGCTCGTAGCCGCCAACCAGATGCTGGCCGACCTGTCGGCCCACTTCATCTCGGACACCGGATAGACATTGCAAGCTCAGCACTTTGTGGCCTGCACGTGGATCTTTTGCAGGGGTGAAGGCAAGAAAGGTTTTAACGCAGATGAAGGCAGATGCACGCAGAACACGCAGATGGTTCAGTGCGGTTCACAGGCCGTGGACCACGCGTTTGATCTCCAGGCGCGGCTTGCCGAAATTAAGCAGCAGGCAGAGCCGCAGGCCGGTCGCTTTGAGATAATTGGTGCATTGCATCCGATGCGCGTCGTCCAGTGCTTTGACGGTCTTCAGCTCAACCAGAAGCACGTCCTCGACCAACAGGTCCGCGAAGTACTCGCCGACCACCACGTCATTGTAGTGCACCCTGACGCTACATTGCTGCACAACCGCGAGGCCTGCGGCGCGCATTTCATGTGCCAGCGCATTCTCATAGACCTTTTCCAGGAATCCGGCCCCAAGCGTATTGAGCACGGTGAACGCGCAGCCGATCACACGTCCCGACAGATCATTCAGTCTGTCGCTATCTGCGTGCATCCGCGTGCATCTTCTTACATCTGCGTTTAATACCAACCGTCCTAACCACTGACCGATGCCCATTCGCGGGTTCCGATTGACCGAATGCGATCTGGATCGTCGGTCAGAAACCGCCAGGCTTTACGGCATGCCTCGACAATAGCGTCGTAAGTGTCCCAGACG
>JBGQCE010000201.1:0-6516 GCA_041495185.1 Bradyrhizobium sp. | reverse complement strand
GCTGCTGCTTATCCTGCTGGGGTTGCAGCGCGCGCCCGCTGGCGATCGCCGTCATCAGATCGTCGAGGCGCTTATTCAGCCCGGCGACGTCCTGGCGTGCCTGGAGAGCGTCCTGCTTGGCCTGGTCGCGCTCGGTTTCGGCCGCCGTACGTTTGGCGGTTTCCTCGCGCAGCCGGCTCGACGGCACCCTGCCCTGTTCGGGAATAGGCTTGCCGTCCTTACCGAGCCTGGGCTTGGCGTCGTCGGGCTTTTGCTCCGCAGTCTTGGCGTCGGGCTTCTTGTCGCCCTCGGGCTTGGCTTTGAACTGTTGGGTCTTGGGATCGCGCGGCTGCTCTTCCTCGCCGTCCTCGGCTTCCTCTTCGGCGTCCGCTTCGCCGGCAGGCTTCTCGCCCTCGTCATCTTCGGCGTCGTCCGCCGCGGCTTCCTCGGGCTCGTGCTGGCCTTCATGGCCCTCGCCCATTTCTTCGAGCGAGCGATCGGCTTCTTCAACGTCCTCGTCCTCGGTCGCTGGTCTACCGGTTACCGCTTCGCCGAAAATCTCCTCCTCGGTGCCCTTCACGGCGTCCGAGATCATCTGCTCCTCAGGGGTCTTTGCCATTTGCTCTGCTCACTGTTTCGTCGTGACGACGGGGCGTCGCTTTGAATGCGCCGGACGTGAAGCGCTGCGCCGTGTCGTGGCGCGGACGTAAACTCAGAAAGGTGATGGAAACTGCGGTGGTGCCGAGCCGATCGGTGGACGCCTTGGCATGCCCGGCGGCGGCATCATGGATGCGGGGCCCGGTTCTTGCGGCTGCGGCGACGCCATCGGCATCGGACTGCCGAGTTCGCCCGGCGCCGGCGTGATCGGCGCCGACTGGATGCCGAGATCGGCGGCAGGCGCGCCGGGAATGCCGGCCTTGGATGCATTCATCGCGGCGGTCATCACGTCGCGCACGGCGGCCGCGCGCTTGCCGATCACCGCGGCCTTGAGATTGTCGATCTCGGCCCTCGTTTCATCGACCTGGGCCTGCAGCGCGGCAACGGTGAGTTGTTTGGCCGCGGCATCGAGCGGATCGGCCGGTGGCGGCGCCATCATCGCCGCGATCTTCTGTTTGACACTGCCCTGGATGGGCGCCAGCTCCATCAGCACGGCCGGAGGCACCGAGCCGGGCGGCAAGCCTTTGAGGATGTCGTAGGTGTCCTGCATCATGTTCACGACGTCGGGACCCTCATCGAGGGTGATATCGACGTCGAGCGCGCCGAGCGCATTCACCAGCACCGGCTGGTTATATTGATCGAGCTCCATCCCGTTGATCTGCAGGAACTTGGCGAGCACGCCGTCGTCGGTCACCCTGATCCAGCGCTCGGCCGTCCAATGCTGTTGCGCGGCGTTAAACACCGCGCGATAGACGCGCAGGCGCCAGCCGCGGATCGCCAGCAGGAACGGGCCCAATTCGGCAAGGCCCGGCTGCTGCAAGAGATTGATCGCGCGGCCCGAAAGGTTCTGCAGCGCGCCTTGCGTGAGCGTCGCGACATTGGTCTGCGCGAACTGATCGATCTCGTCCTTGGCGTCCTTGTACCAATTGGCCTGGGCGGCAAGTTCCGCCGTGCTGTCGTCTGCCTTGATCTTGGGGCCGGCCGCGCTCGACAACGTGCCGGGTTTGACCTCGACCACGCCGTCGGCCTTCGCCCATTCGGTGCGGATTTTCTCGATGTCTTCAACCGCGCCCTGCTCCACCAAGAGCCGGCGCGAGTTCGAAAGGTGCAGCCCCTTCGAGCGGCGCTGGTTGACCTCGTCCTGCGGTCCTTTGAGGTTGCGCACGAAGCCGTAGCGATCACCATCGTGGTCGACCGCGGCCGAGAACATGATGTAGCGCCGCATCGTCTTGCCCTTCTCGTCCTTGAAGGGAGAGACGCCTTGATCGAGCAGCACGTTCGAGACGTAGAACGCCCAGCACCATTGTCCTTTGTGACGATACCAGTGCTCGACCAGGCGCAGCTGATGCTCGGTGGAAAGCACCCACTTGAATTCTCGATCGGCGCGCGTGGTGAGATCGGAGCCGGCCTGGATCAGGCCACGCAGGATTTCTTCCTTGTCGGGGAAAAGCTCGATCGCCTCTTCGATATCGACCCACTTGCCGATGCCGTCATAGCGCGCGTCGGAAAAGTCGTAGCGATAGCTGCGCGGGTCGTAGAAATAGTCGTCGCCGAATACCTGTGAGAGATCGATATCGGGGTCGCCATGATCGCCCTCGATCAGGCGCATCTCGACGCCCGATATCCCGTCGATCGCGCAATGCCGGATGCACTCGGCGTCCTGCGTCTTCCAATCCGAGCCGTCGAGGATTTCGCGCACCGTGGTGGTGGCAACCTCCGCGCCCTCTTCGTGATTGGGTGAGCGGGGAAAACCCTTCGGGTCCTGCCGCACGCGCTCGACCAGGCCGATGATGCCGTTGATCTTCCGGCCGATGCGATTGTAGGTGATGATCGGCTGCTTGCGCTTGCGCAGGATGCGGATGTCTTCCGCGCTCCACTGTGCGCCGTGGTAATAGCGCCGGGCTTCCTTCTGCTCTTCGATCTCCGGCATCTTCACCGTGAGATAATTGATGTACTGCTCGCGCAGCCGCTCGACCGGCAGATAGGCCGCGCTCTCGGCGTTGCCGTCGGGCCGGTTGGCGCGGGTCATCAGGCCGCTGTTGCGCGGCGTGGCCATGGGCGCCGGGCGCAGGGCCTGGGCTTGAGCGGCGGGCAAAAGCGGCATCAGCGGGCCATCCGGAACGAGCGTTTGGTGATGTAATCGGTCGCCAGCCAGTCCCGCTGGCGCGTTCTGCGCCAATGCTCGAGCATGACTTTGGCTTCCTCGATCGAGGAGGATTCCGCGCGGATCGCCTGCACGATGCGCAGGCCGTATTCGTGCACGAGTTCGCGCCATTCGACCGGCAGCGGATCGACCTCGCCGAACATCAGCGCATGCGAGTTCGGATCGGGCGCCATCGCCACGGTCGGCTCTTGCATCAAATTCCGCCGTCCGGCGGAAAGAAGCACGTCGGCGCACCGCCGATGGCGAACAGCACCGGGCCGCCGCCGGGCGCGTGCTCGTTCCAGTGGATGACGTCGTCGGGAATGCGCTCCCATTTATCGCCGTTAAGCCACCACCACTCGTCCTGGCCTGCCCCCCCCACGCGGAATTTTGTCTTCACCACGTCGGAGTTATTGCAGCACGACTTGAACGCGAAGCGCTTCTGCGCCGCTTCCGTGAGCTCACGCGACTCATACCAGTCGCGTGTTGACTGCGGCAGTTCGGCATATTCAGCTTTCCAGCGCGCCGGCGCATTGACCGCGCTGAGGATGACCACAACTATGATCGCAATCACGCCGAGCAGGAAAAGTCCGGCCGCGCGAATGGCCTTCCTCATCGTTTTGGCCCCAGCACGCCGAGCATGGCGCCGCTCACGATCGCCGTCTTCATCAACGCGGCTTCCGAGAGCGGGCCGAGCCCGGCCGAGATGGCCGCAAACGACGCGCAGCTGCGCGCATGCGCCTGGAGCGACGGAAGCGGGGTCTTGCAGACTATCTCGATCTGGAGCGCGCCGTTCAATTGGCGGAGCTGTTGATCGCGCGCAGCGAATGCGTCCATGTCATCCTCACTGCGTCATGAAACTGTCTTCGCTGCCGGTGTCCTTCGCCTCGGCATAGGCGTCTTTCTTCGCTTCGGTTTCCTTCGGCGAGACCTTGATCCATGGCCGCGACATGCAGGCATAGCGAACGTCGTCAGCCGCGTGATCCTCGCCGTCGCTGTCGAGGTCTTCCGGTCGCGCCGAATCGTGCTGCAGGGCCGGGATCGTGCGAATGCTATCGACGCAGGTGTCAAACATCACCAGCATCGCGTTGCCGTCGTCGTCGCCGACGAGGCGGCTGCGCACCTGATCCCAGCCGCCGAGCGCGCCCTTGCCTGGCACGCGCTTGTTATCGGCGGGGTTGAAGTAAACTCTTTCGCCCGAGCCGATCCGGATGCGCTCCTCGATCGAGGGACCGCCGTCTTGCGCGAAGGCGGACGGGTCGAGCACGCCGTAAATGAGAGCTGGGTCTTTTTCCTCGCGCTGCCAAAGGCCCTTGCCGACCTGCTCGGCGAACATTTTCAAGCCGACGTTCGGCTGCCCCTGCTTCATGCCGTACCACTCGCGGTAGCGCAGCAACGCGCCGCGCGGCAACAAAAGCCCGCTTTCGGTCTTGTGCGCGTCCGGCACGATCGCCCACCAGCCGAATGAGAACGGCTTGGCCGAGCCCCAGTCGCCGGAGCGGAAGCGGTCCCACTCGCGCGGGACCTCGAACGGCTTGATCACATGGCGGTGGTGGGCCCAGCAGTCGAAGAACGCACCCTCGATCACGTCCCAGTCGCCCCAGCGCATCGCCTTGACCAGCGAGGCCGAGCCCAACCCTTCGAGCCGGGCCTCGTAGCCGAGATCGTCCTGCGCCATGCTCGGGTTGTCTTCGAGCCGGGCCGGAACGTATTGCCGCAGCATGCCGCCTTGTTCGCGCGGCATGCGCCGCAGCTGCATCGGCTGACAGCCGATGATGAAGGTGGTCTTGACCCACAGATGCCCGATATTGCCGGGATTGGCGCCGCACAGAATGCGCGGGAACATGCCGGCGTATTGCGCCGGGAGATCGATGCCGACCATGCGCACGCGATTGCGCAGGAAGCGGTACATCACCTCGGTGAAGTGGGTGAGCTCGTCGATCAGCAGGACGTGGATTTCGGCGCCCTGGTATTTGTAGATGTCCTTTTCGTCTTTGCAGTGGCAGAGGTAGATTCTCGCGCCGTTCCAGAAACGGATTTCTCCCTCGACAATCTCGCAGAAGCCGCAGGCGACCCAGCCGGCGAGCAGCGCGCGGAAGCCCTTCGGGCCCTCCATGTGATTCTTGGTCAGATCGTCGCTGATGCGGCGGAACAAGTAGACCTGCAGGCCGGGGATCGTGGAGCACCACACGATCGCGGCGACCCGCATCAGGAAGGATTTGCCGCCGCCGGCGGCGCCGCCGTAGAGGATTTCAGTCGCGACGCTTTCGAACGCGCTCCACTGCTTTGGATGCAGATGCAGCTGCAGGGCGTCCGGAGAGGACGATTGTAGCAGTTGGTGCTGCCGCGAGCGGCTTGCCGTCCTTGCCGGTGAGCTCATGCTTGTGCTTGTTGGTGTAGGCCTCGCCGACTTCCTTCGCGGCGCGCTCGCAGAGCTCGGCCATGCCCATGTAGTTGCCGATGGTCTCCGCCTTGCGTGCCGCGCGATCGAGCATGCGCAGGCGCACGGACTTGTGCGCAATGCCGATTTCGGAGGTGTCGTCGAGGAACTTCTTGCGCGTCGCGACGAACAGCTTCTTCAAACCGTCCGATAGTTCGGCGCCGGCCTTCTTGGTCGGGTCGTAGACGTGCACGCGCTGGCGGGAAACAACGATCTCGAATTCTTCCTTCACTGCCTCGGCTACCTGGCTGGGCGTATCCCAGCAGGCGAGCCGCATCACGATGAAGCGCTTGATCTCATCGGCGAGGTCTTCGGTCTCGGCCATATTGTCCGCGCTCAAATGCCGCCGACGATCTGGCCGTTGGTGATATGGCCGTGCCACATACCGCCGTAGCTGCCGTCAAGCGATGACGTGACGGTCATCGTCTCGAAGGTCGCGTTTGCGATACCGCCGGCAATTTTCCAGGCGCAAGTCGGCTTGCAGCCTTGCACGTTGAAGTGCTCGCCGTGTTCCCGTTCAAAGAGCGTCCATTGCTCTTTGGTCGGCATTGCGACCGCGAAACAACTCTGCCGCCATTCCAGTTTGGTAGGACACTTGAACGTGAAACCGACGCGCACGCCGTCCTTCATCAGCCAGACCGGATCGAGCTCGGTGAGCCTCATCCGTTGAGGTTAAAGTGCCGGACCTGCGCTTCCTGCCAGTTGGCCGGGCGCGGCAGATTGAAGCGCGCGCCTTGGATGCCACCGACCATGGCGGCAAACGACGCGTTCGGCACCAGGCGGCCACCGCCGGCGCCCATGCAGGGCATGACGATCTTGCGCAAGCCGGCATCGACCGCGAGTTTCACGGCGGCGCGGGTCGCCAGCAGCACATCGGCGGGATGCGTGATCGGCTTGGGCGCGCGCACGACCGGCGCGAAGATCAGGTGCGGAATCTTGGGATCACCGGTCGAGATCATGAAGGCCTGGCCGACCAGCACTTCACCGAATTGGTAGGCGGCTATGCGTTCCTTGACCGCGCCTTCCACAGCGGGACCGAAGCGCGCGATCACTGCGGCGTCCATGCCGGCGTTCATGAAGCCGAAGGAATTTGACGGCGTCACCACCGCATCGGCCTCGCCGGCCAGCGCATCGCCATGCGCCCAGGAAATCCCGGGCAGCTCCGGTACGTCGCGTTTGGCAAGCACGATCAGGTCGGCGTTCTGGTCGACCACGGCGACTTCCAGCACGGCCGCCGCGGGAGCCGCAGCAGTTGAGGGTATCGGATCAGTCATCGGCTTCATCCTTTTCTTCCTTT
>JBGQCE010000200.1:0-6533 GCA_041495185.1 Bradyrhizobium sp. | reverse complement strand
GGGCGCCATGAGCGTGAAGGTGTTGTTTCAGTCTATGCAGAGACCGCGATGTCGCTCATAGCACTTAGCCGACGTCAGTATTTCGGCGCATGTCCGCTCCGCGCCGAAGCCGGACATTCCTGAAAGCCGGTTTTTGACCGACGGCAGCCGGACGTCGATCGCCTGGTCAAACCACCGGGACGCGCTTGGCGGCCACCGCCGCCGGTGAAATGACGTCGATATCGAGAGGTACGCGCCACCGTTCGGTATAGCGCACCTGCGGCGCCGCGTTGCTGGCCGGCGCACCTTCCAGGACAAAGCCATCGAAACCGCTGGTCATGACCTCGTTGCATTTTTGCACATAGACGGGGAAGCCGCCGATATACGGCATGAAGACACGCGGCCGGCCGGGTATGTTGGTGCCGACATACCAGGAGCTACAGGTCGATCGCAACGAGACCGTCGATACGTCGTTCACGTGTTCGACCCAGGCGTCCTCAGCTCCAAGGGTCGGCTCGATGGAAGTTGCCCCGACATCGCGCATGTGGCCCAAGCAGTCCACCAGCCAATCGACATGCTGCTCGATCGCCTGGATCATGCTTGCCAGCACCGAAGGACTGCCGGGGCCGGTGATCATGAACAAATTGGGGAAGCCCGCCGATGCAATCCCGAGATAGGCACGAGGACCCGCCCGCCATTTCTCGGAAAGCGTCAGGCCATTGCGGCCGGTAATCCTGATCTTGTCGAACGACCCCGTCATTGCGGCAAAGCCCGTGGCGCAGACAACGGCATCCAGCGGGTACTCGACACCGTCGACCTCGATGCCATCAGCCGTGAAGCGCTCGATCGGCGTCCGGGAAACGTCGACCAGCCTTACGTGAGGCATATTGTAGGTCTCGAAGTAACCGGTATCGACGCAGAGCCGCTTGCAGCCGAAGACGTTGTCCGGACACAGCAGGTCGGCCGTGACCGGATCCTTCACAATGCCGCGGATCTTGCGGCGGGCGAAATCGGCGATGGTGTCGTTGGCGGGTTTTTCGAACAACAGATCCCCGTAAGCACCGAGAAAGGGCAAGCCGCCGCGTGCCCAGGCTTCCTCGTACTGCTTTTCGCGGTCCTCCAGGCTCGCCTCCAGCGCCGGCTTGGTATTGAAAGGAAAATAGAAGCCGGTCGGGCGTGCGCGCGCCTTCGCCCGCAGCGCCGGATAATCGGCTTTGGCCGCCTGCAGATATTCCGGCGTCAGCTTTTCGTTCCAGGCCGGCACTGACCAGGTCGCCGTGCGCTGGAACACCGTGAGGCTTGCTGCCTGCTGCGCGATGATCGGAATCGACTGGATCGCCGAGGAGCCGGTGCCGATGACGCCAACACGCAAGCCGGTGAAGTCGACGCCCTCATGCGGCCATTGACCGGTGTGATAGATCGGTCCGCGAAATTCTTCGAGGCCCTTGAAGCTCGGACGGTTCGGCGCCGACAGGCAGCCGACGGCCATGATCAGGAATTTCGCGCGAACCCTGTCGCCGCGGTCCGTCTCGACAAGCCAGCATTTGGCTTCTTCGTCGAATCTCGCTGATGTAACGCGCGTGTCGAACACGATATGCCGGCGAAGATCGAAGCGATCGGCAACATGGTTGGCGTAGGAGAGGATTTCAGGCTGCGGCGCGTACTTCTCCGACCAGTTCCACTCCTGGTCCAACTCCTCCGAGAAAGAGAAAGAGTACTGCATGCTCTCGACGTCGCAACGTGCACCCGGATAACGGTTCCAATACCAGGTGCCACCCACGCCGCCGCCGGCCTCAAACACCCGTGCGGAAAAGCCAAGCCCGCGCAGGCGATGCAGCATGTACATTCCGGCAAAGCCCGCACCCACGACAACAGCATCGAAAACCGTTCCCGTTTCTGCAGGCTGCCCCCGTCGAGTTGTGATGTCGGCAATCATGGTTCGTGTCGCATTCCTGTTGGTCGTACCAAAGTAAACGAGGCATTGGAGGGTAGCCGGATTGGCCCGGAAGTCCATTGTGATATGCGCTCGAAGGGTACACGGCCAGCGCATGCCCGGATCGTTGCCGGAGGAGCGAATGGAACCTATGCTGGGGCAGTTTCCAACGCCCGGGGCCCACATGACCACACCGCTCGATCCCGTCATCGCTCAGATCATTCCACTTCTACCGCTGCGCGATCCCGATACCATGACCCCGCAAAGCGCGCGCGATGCACTCCGCGCGCTCGCCGCGTCGCGCGCGGCCATTCCGCCGCCACAGGTCGCGAGCGCCGACAATACCGAGGTGACGGGCGCGGCCGGGCCGCTTGCCGCCCGGGTCTACCGCGTCTCACGCGACAAATCGCCGACCGTCGTGTTTTTCCACGGCGGCGGCTGGGTCGCCGGCGATCTCGAAACCCATGATCGGCAGGCGCGTCTGCTCGCCATCGAGACCGGCGCCGTCGTCGTCTCCGTCGACTACCGGCGTCCGCCGGAAACGCGCTTTCCGGGCGCGTTCGAGGACGGCTTCGCCGCCGTGCGCGACGTTATCGAGCGCATCGCCGAATTCGGCGGGGATAATGCGCGCGTAGGAGTGGCTGGCGACAGCGCCGGCGGCAATCTGGCGGCGACCGTCGCGATCGCCTGTCGTGACGCTGGCGTCGATCTCGCCGCTCAGCTGCTGGTCTATCCCGTGACCGATGTCGCCGGAAACTACGCCGACGCCAGGGAGAATGCGCGCTTTCCCTCACGCGCGGAAAATGCGGAAGGCTATTTCCTGTCACGCGCGGTGATGGAATGGTTCGCCGGCCATTATCTTGATGATGGAAAGCACGGCATGGACTGGCGCGTTTCACCGTTGCGCGCGACAAGTCTTGCAGGGCTCGCACCTGCGATCGTCTGCACGGCGTGGTTCGATCCCTTGCGCGATGAGGGCAAGGCCTATGCCGACGCGCTTGCCGCCGCAGGCGTCGTGACCAAGTATCATCAGGGCGCTGGCCTGATCCACGGCTATTTCGGCCTCGGCGAAGCGTCGGAAACCGCGCGGCGCGAGGCGCAACGCGCGCGCGCCGATTTCAAGGCGCTGCTCGAACGGGGGGCGTAGACGTTTGGACCCTCAGGAAACGATCCGCACCGGCAGCGCGCGGATGCCGCGGATGAAATTCGAATAGAGCCGCTGCGGCGCGCCCATGATCTTGAAACGGAAATCCCGCTGCAGGATTTCTTCCCAGAGTATCCGCAGTTGCTGCTCGGCGAGCCGGTCGCCGACGCAGCGATGGATGCCGGCGCCAAACGCCAGATGCTGCCGTGGCTTTGAGCGATCAATGATGAATTCATCGGCGCGCTCGATCTTTTCCTCGTCACGGTTTCCGGAGATGTACCACATCACGACCTTGTCGCCCTTGGCGATCCTTCGGCCGGCGAGTTCGAGGTCGTTGCGCGCGGTGCGGCGCATGTGCAGCACCGGCGTCTGATAACGAATGACCTCCGACACCAGGTTCGGAATCAACTCACGCCGGTTGCGCACAAGTTCGAGCTGTTCCGGGTTTTCCACCAGCGCCATCAGTCCGCCGCTCATTGAATTGCGCGTGGTGTCGTTACCGCCCACGATAAGAAGGGCAAGCGTGCCGATAAATTCGCGCGGCGCCATATTGCGGGTCGCGTCGGCATGGGCAAGCATCGAAATCAGGTCGAAGGCCGGCGCTGCGCTCGCGCGCGCGTCCCACAACTTGCGGAAATATTCTCCCATTTTGGTCAGCTCGGCGAAACGCTCATCCTCCGAATGCACGACAGCATCGGGCGAATTGATATTGGCGATCGCGACATCGGACCACCAGGTCAGCCTCTCCCGGTCCGCCCAGGGGAAATCGAACAGCGTCGCCAGCATCATGTTGGTCAGATCGACCGAAACACGCTCGACCCAGTCAAAGGTCTCGTCACGCGGCAGCGCGTCGAGCACCTCAGTGGTATGGCTGCGGATCAACGGCTCGAAATTGGCGAGATTGGTCGGCGCCACGATCGGCGCGACGGTGCGGCGCTGCGCGGTGTGCCCGGGCGGGTCCATTCGGATGAAATTCGCAAGCTCCCGCCCCTTCGCCTGATCCGTGATCTGGATGCCGCCGAGTTCCGAACTCGACGAGTAGTTTTCATGGTCCAGTTCGACCGCAAAGATGTCGTCGTAACGCGTCACCGACCAATAGGGCCCGAACGGCGACGCCTCGCAGTAATGGACGGGATCATCGCGGCGCAATTTCGAAAATAGCGGCCGCCAGGAGTCTTCCTGATAAAGCCTGGGATCGCTGACGTCGATCGACGTCAGCGCGCGTTGCGGCACCTCTCGCTGGGCCATTGTTTCGCTCCCGCACTGCCGTTCCCGTTTTCCGCCGGTCGAGCATAGGACGGGATCAGGCGCCGGCAAAGGGGGCCCGGGTTCGCCGACAGATTGCTGCTTTCCGCTGCCGGAACCGGGCGGCCCCCGAAGCTCCAGCTTCGACCCGGAACCGACGTTGGGCGTCGACCTCAATACGACTGGGTCCACCAGTAACAATAACGCTGGATGTTGCCGGGGAGATACTGCTCGTAGTTCGACCATTTCTCGTATTTTGGCAGCTTGATTTCCTTCATCGCGACGTCGGTACATTTCGTGGACGCCACATTCTTCACTTCCGCCGACAGCTCTTGCAGGAAGGTCAGGTGGTCCTGCGCGTCCTTCTTTGTCCCAAGACGCCCGCCCGCATACGGATGACCAGGAATCATTCTATCCCAGTCCAGCGCCAGCACTTTCTTGATCGAGTCCTCAAATTCGACCGGCGAGACGTTGTCGGGCATGTTGCGGAACTGCACGCCTTCGATGGGAATGAAATCTACAAGGAAGATCAGCTTTTCCTTCGGCAACCGCATGACGAGCGAACTGTCGGAATGGTTGCGACCGACGTAAATAAGTTCGAGCGTTGTGCCGCCGAGCGAGATAACTTTCTTTTGGTCGACGACCTGGTCCGGCATCACAACCGAGTCGAGGAGCGCGTTTTGCTTTTTCGCCCACTCGAAATGCGCCTTGGCATTCTTGTGTGCGATGATGGTCGCGCCTTGATCCTTGAACGGCTTGCCGCCAGCGATGTGGTCGAAGTGGGCGTGGCTGTAGATCAGGTATTTTACAGGCTGGTCGGTGATCTTCTTGATCTCGGCGAGATAGGTTGTCACCGCTTCCGGACGATAGCGGCCGATCGGATCGGTTGCGATCACGCCCTTGGGGGTAACGATAAACATCGACTGATGGCCCTGGTAGCGAAAGAGATAGACATTGTCGGTGCCTTCGATCTTCCGCGTGGCAAATGGCGGTGGGGTTGTTTGCGCCGCAGCAATGCCGGTGAGTGCGAACAGCGTCAGTGCGGTTAGGGTAAGGACCTTATGCAGCATACGTCTCTCCCTGAGGGTTTCGGGCGCGGCTCTCCCGTCGTTCCCGGTTGACACGATATTGTGCAAACCGGCACGACGTCTCAAGCCAATTATTTTAGTTGGGCAATGGAATAGAGGGTCGGCAATCAATACGAAGGCGCTTGCGACTTCCTGTCCCGGCTCAGCTGCGCAGGCCGGGGGCCTCGTGGCCCGTTCGCGCCACATATTCCGTATAGCCACCGCCGTACTGGTGGATGCCCTCGGGCGTCAGCTCCAGCACCCGATTGGACAATGCGGCCAGGAAATGCCGGTCGTGCGAGACGAACAGCATGGTGCCCTCGTACTGCGACAACGCTGCGATGAGCATCTCCTTGGTCGCCATGTCCAGATGGTTGGTGGGCTCGTCCAGCACCAGGAAGTTCGGCGGGTCGTAGAGCATCTTCGCCATGACCAGCCGTGCTTTCTCACCGCCGGACAGCACCCGGCATTTCTTCTCGATGTCGTCGCCGGAGAACCCGAAGCAGCCGGCCAGCGCACGGAGAGAGCCTTGGCCTGCTTGCGGGAACGAGTCCTCCAGCGACTGGAATACCGTGCGTTCGCCGTCCAGCAGATCCATGGCGTGCTGGGCGAAGTAGCCCATCTTCACGCTGCCACCGAGCGCCACCGTGCCATCGTCCGGCTCCGTGGAGCCCGCCACCAGTTTCAGCAGCGTGGACTTGCCTGCGCCGTTGATGCCCATGACGCACCAGCGCTCCCTGCGGCGCACCATGAAGTCCAGCCCCTCGTAAATGCTCCTGAGGCCATAGCCCTTGTGCACATTCTTCAGGTTCACGACGTCGTCGCCGGAGCGCGGCGCCGGCTGGAACTCAAAGGACACCGTCTGGCGGCGCCTGGGCGGTTCCACCCGGTCGATCTTCTCCAGCTTCTTCACCCGGCTCTGCACCTGGGCGGCATGTGAGGCGCGCGCCTTGAAGCGCTCGATGAAGTTGATTTCCTTGGCGAGCATCGCCTGCTGACGCTCGAACTGGGCCTGCTGCTGCTTCTCGTTCAGCGCGCGTTGCTGCTCGTAGAACTCGTAGTCGCCCGAATACGTTGTCAGCGCGCCGCCGTCGATCTCGACCACCTTGGTGATGATGCGGTTCATGAACTCGCGGTCGTGCGAAGTCATCAGCAACGCGCCCTC
>JBGQCE010000199.1:0-6553 GCA_041495185.1 Bradyrhizobium sp. | reverse complement strand
GCATGCATCCGGACGAGCCGCGTATAGGCATCGTCTTCCACGCTCATTCCGCCAAACGAGCTTTCCATTGCCAATGCCTTGGTTTCGGCCAAAGCCTGCGGGCCGTTAGCCAGCAATTGCTCCACGACTTTTGAGCCGGCGGTTTCCAGATCGGTCAGCGGCACCACCTCGTGCACGAGACCGATGCGACGTGCGTCATGCGCGCCAAAGCGTTCCCCTGTCAGCGCATAGCGGCGGACCTGCCGGACGCCGATGGCGTCGCACAGTTGTGGGATGATGATCGCGGCCGTCAGCCCCCACCGCACTTCCGTGATCGAGAAAACCGCATTGTCGGCTGCGATCACCACGTCGCAAGCAGAAATCACGCCGGTGCCGCCGCCGAAGCAGCCGCCTTGCACCAGCGCTACCGTCGGGATCGGCAACCTGTTCAGCCGCTGCACGGCTTCGAATGTGGCTTGCGACACCGCCTCGTTCTCTTCAGGCGATTGTGGCCTGACGGCATTGATCCACTTCAGGTCCGCGCCGGCCTGAAAGTGTTTTCCGTTGCCCCTGAGGACAACGACGCGAAGCCGCGGTTGCCTTCCCAGTTCATCCATTGCCGCGAGCAAGCCATGAATGAGGCCGGCGTCATAGGCATTGTTGACCTCCGGGCGGTTCAACGTGACCGTCGCGACCCCGCTTTCATCGAGGTTCCACAAAACTGGATTGGCTGGCATGGACGATCCCTCTCGTTCGATGTTTGCGATTATCGTGTCGGGCAATACGCCGGGACGACTGCGATCCGTCACTTCGCCTTGGTGCCGGCGATGCGGCTGAGCGAGCCCGCGATGAATTCATGCACGCCGACATCCGCAAAGCCCGCCGCCTGGAAGTAGCCGATCACGTCAGCCTCCGAATGGGCAAGCCCACGCGAATCCCCGATCGCCTGGCCAAGGCCCCAATAGGCCGGTCCCCATGGCCCGGTGCGCTCGTTATTGGTGGTCTCGCCGATCAGATGCATCTCGCCACCGGGCAGCAGCGCATCGTGAGCTTTCCTGATGACGCCAGCGATCATCTCGCGGCTGTACATCGGCAGGTTGGAAGCCATGATCGCGACGTCGCAGTCGGCCGGAAACGGATCGCGCGTGAAGTTGCAGGGTTGAGCCTCGACACGGTCGGCGACGCCGTTCTCGGCGATGAACTCGCGCGTCACCTCGCACACGACGGGCAGGTCCAGCACCACCGCGCGGATGCCGGCATGCTCCTTCGCCGCTGCGATGCAGTAGGCGCCCGAGCCGCCGCCGATATCCATGATGCGCTTGCGGCCCCCAAGATCGACCTGCCGCACGAAGCGGCGGCCTGCGCCCATGCCTATCGAGTAAGTCGCATTGTGGTAGCGTCTCGCATCGGCAATCGTGAATGTCTCGATCGAGCCCATCACCTTCAGATTCCTGGTGCGGATATGTTCGCTCAGCCGTCCCCATTCGTTCCATTGCGGCTTGGTGAATGTAATCCAGGGCCCCATGTAGCCGGGACTGCCCTCGACCAGGAAGCGCTCGACATCCGGTGCATTATGGTGGCGCGCTTGCGTCTTCTCCAGCAAGCCTGAGGCGCACAGCATCACCATCAGCCGCTCGGCATTGGTCGGATGGATGTCCAGCGCCGCGGCAACTTCCTCGTAAGTCCCGGCTCCCTTGCTGATCGCCGTGAACATTCCGACCTCGACCGCCGCCATCAGCGCCGCGGATTGCCCGTAGGCCTGGGCGATATTCTGCAGCCGAACGGTGGTGACCGGTGTGCCACCCGTCTGCGGACCCTGGTTTGGCGGTGCCATGATGCGCGGCGGCTACTGTCACTCCGCCGCGTCGAGGATCGTCTTGCCGAGCGTGTTGTCGACAACGACCGGTGTCTCGAAATAGCTGATCTCGGGCGGGTTGCCGTAGCGCTCGGTGATCATCTTGCGCCATTCGGCATTATAGACGCGCTCGGCGGCCTCGCGGCTCTCCCACAGATAGCAACCGCCGCCGGTCCGGCTTTCCGCGTCGAACAGGTAATATTTGCGAATAAGGCCCGCGAGGCCCTGGTACTTCGGGGCCGAGCCCTGGAAGAGTTCGGCCGCTTTTGCGGAATCAATGGTTGCGGGCAGCTTGAAACGGACAATGGCGGTAATCATCGCTAAATCCTCCACGCTCTTGTTCGTAGATTTTTTCAACATTTCCCGGACGAAAGGGTCTTCGAACAGGATGCGGCATTTCAGCCTTTCCGGCAAGGTTGTCGCATCCGTGCCAGATCATCCCTAATTCAAGCGACCGATATCCTGGCTCCACGCCGCGAACGCATCCAGAATTTCGGTCATGACCTCGCGGTCGTTCCGTCCCGAACGCGCCGGCACATGGAAGGAATGATCGGCCTCCTTCACGAGATGCAACGACGCCGATGGTCCCAGACCTTTGACGACGGGTTCAAGCAGCTTCAATGCCGCAAGGCTGTCGCGGGTGCCCTGCACAAACAGCATCGGGATTTTGATATCGGACAGGTGCTTCGCCCGATCGCTGGAAGGCTTGCCCGCCGGGTGCAGCGGAAAGCCCAGAAAGGCAAGTCCGGATACGCCATCGAGTGGCGCCATCGCCTGCGCCTGCGACGTCATGCGTCCGCCGAACGATTTGCCGCCCGCAATCAGCGGCAATCCGGGGCAGCATCGCGCAGCTTCCGCCACCGCGGCGCGCACGGCGGCTTGCGCAATCGCGGGCGGGTCGGGCCGCCGGCTACCTTTCTCCATATAGGGGAACTGATAGCGCAAGGTCGCAACGCCGCGTTCGGCAAGGCCCGCGGCAACGGCTTGCATGAATGGATGGGTCATGTCAGCGCCTGCGCCGTGGGCAAACACAAAACACGCACGCGCTTTTGTGGGACGATCGAGAAGCGCGGAGACGGAGCCCGTTTTCCCGATGGCGATGTCAAGCTTTTGCGAGCTGACGGTTTTCATCTGATCCGACCAGCCGTCCTGCGGCTGGCACGGAAGGCCCAACCAGCACTGGGCAAAAATGGCGATCCCGGCATGACTCGAACATGCGACCTACGGTTTAGGAAACCGTCGCTCTATCCGGCTGAGCTACGGGACCGAAGACCCGCTCTGGTGCGCGGGTGCTTGGAAATTCCATACCAGAGCGAGCGCGGGATCGCCAGTCGGCGCCGGACCAAATCTGACATGCGTGTCCATGTCGAAGGACGGGAAACATCATTATATCCCGGTCTTTCACCTGAGCAGTGGGCCGAGGGCGACAACCCTCACCGATTCCAACCGGACGTACGTGCTTGTACCCGGTTCAAGATGGTACTCATTGCTGCCAGTCCCGAGCCCATGTCGGCTCCGATGTCCGGGGTCGGCTCTTCATCCAATCCAAATCCGTCGGGCAAATAAAGCAGCGTTCATGAACAGGGCGGCGCTGAACAGTCCGATCGCTCCAACCGTAAGCCACCGCGCGCGCAGCCCCATGTGAGCCATCGTCACGAAGAGGGGAAATGAAACGAGATTGAATCTGCTCATCGACACGAAGCCGGATGGACCACCACTGAGCGTCAGATAGGGCAACAGCAGGACACCCATGGCGAAGAGTGTCCAGGAAGCGCGAAGTCGAAAGCAACCGACAAAAATCAAAGCAATGAACAACAGCGTAAGCCAGCTGTCGAGACCCCATGGATTCCAATCGTCGAGGATCATTCGGGTAAAAGGTTCGAGTTTGAGTGCCGGCACTAATCTCGCACCCAGCGTCGTTCCCAGGTGAAAAGCTGCTTGCCCTTCCGAGAACACAAACGGGTTTCCGAAATCGTACCAGAGGTAGATCATGAAGAGCCAAAGGCCCGATGTCGCTATGAGGACACAGGGTATCAAGGCAAGAAAGAACGGCTTCTGATCGCGATTGAGCCACATCTCCCAGAGCATGATGGGTAACAACAGAATACCGGTTGAGCGATCGGCAACTGCCAGGCCTGCAAGCAATGCTGCTGACCAATAATGTTTCCGCTTCAAGACCAGAAAGAACGAGACGATCAAGAGCATTTCCAGGGGTTCGGTGTACCCGGCCGAGAGCAAAACCGAAGCAGGAAAGAAGCTGAGCAGTGCGACCGTTGCGAGAGCGAGATGATCCCCAAATTCCTCGCGAACCAGCTTGAAAAGAAGGACGATGGCGAAAAAGCCCGAGATATTTGACACCAGCAACAGTGCGTCCGGAGCGCCGATGCCGCTAATCGCCGCGAGGCCTCGTGCGAGCATCGGATACAATGGGTAAAACACGATGTTCTGAGGAATGGTTGGATCGCCGTTGTAGCGATAGCCCTCAGTTACGATCCTAAAATACCATTCCGAGTCCCATTGCAGCAGTTGATGGTACCAGCCTGGTCCTGCTGACCAAACGTCCGTGTCGATGGGCATATATTTTCGGGAGAACACCAGTCCGAGTGCGATCACCACCCGCGAACATAAAAATATCGAGATCGCCCAAAAATACGGAAGGTAGGGATGATCTTTCGAGTCCGGACAGTGAATTTCCATGACCGCATGATCACCGGCCTCCGGAGCGCGGTCATGCTTTCGAGTAGCCTTATTTGATTTGGCCATTCTTGGGGTCGACAACAAACTTGGTGGTTGCACCCTTGTTCACAATGGTGACTTCGTAAACTATCCGGCCATTTGTCTCTTCAAGGCCAGCGCTGATGGCTTTTCCAGAACCTTTTTCTTCTGCCAGAGCAGTTGCCGTGGAAAGGTCGATCGAAGCTTTTTGCAAGCCAGCCAGCTCCAGCTGGTCCTCCTCGTCAAGTTTGGATACCGGCGTGGTCGTTCCTTCACCGATTATTTGTCCCGTCCAGGCATCGACGGCGCCTTCCCATACGTTGTTGCCCTGATATGTCTTTACCTTGTAGGCCAACTGACCTGCTTGACTATCAAAACTGACATCGACGACCTTCGCATCTTTGTGTTTGTTCGCCGCAGCCTTTATCGCCTCCGCAAGACTGACTTTCACTGTCTCGAAGGATTTTATTTCTTTCTCGGTGGATAATACGTCTGGCTCCGGCGCGCGTTGTGCAAAAGCAGACGTCGCGGCGCATAAGATGAGGAGCGAAAGGATCTTTGTTTTGCGCACGGAGAGCTTCCTTCCATGGTTCCACTGAGCTGGCGCTTAAAGCTAGGCTAAATGTAGGCGCGCGCCGTCTCCGGGTCGTTCGGACCGCGCCGGGGGGAGCTACGGGACCGTGCGCACCGGCACGGGGCGCCGACGGATTGCGGCTTCTTGGCAGGTCCGGGCTTCGCTCGCCGCCCCCCTGCGGCAGAGTTGAAGTGCGGAGCGTGATCCGGCCAAGGTCGAGGCTGATCTGCCGTCGGGTTCAGCCAGTATCTGAACGGCCTTACTGGTAGGGTCGCGACCTCGACGGCGCGGGGAAATGAAACAGGAGAGTTCAGTCCATGATCGAGGGTATCAGCGCTGTCACACTGGGCACCCACGAGATGCCACGAGCGGTCCGATTCTACCGGGCACTTGGATTTGAGGCCCTGCATGGTGACGAAGAGTCGTCCTTCACCAGCTTTCGAGCAGGGGCGAGCTATCTTAACCTCATCGCCCAGCCTACCCAGCGGCACTGGTTCTGGTGGGGGCGCGTCATTTTCTACGTCACCGATGTTGATGCACTTCACGAACGTGCGCTCGCGGCAGGATACCAGCCAACCACTTCACCACGCGATGCCGAATGGGGTGAGCGCTTCTTTCACCTAAATGACCCCGACGGCCACGAACTTAGTTTCGCGCGGCCCTTGCGGTCCTCGATGTAGTTCCCACCTCGGGCGCCGGGCGGGTGATTGACGGACGCCGTTCGCAATCCGGTTTCAGTTTGCGCTGTCTCGGAACTTCACTCGATGCCGGGTCAGCCGTGCGTGAAGTCGCCACGTTTCAATCCGAGAGCTTTGACTGCTGCCTCCGGAAGCCGGCCCCACGCTTCGACCTTCTCATTCGGAGCCATCATTGCACCGATAATTGCCTTGGCCGTCTCCGGATCCTGTTCGGCGACGAAGTAGACCGAGCGGATGGGCGAACCGCACTCTAACGGTTCAGTTGTCACCAGTACGACCTGACCATCTGCCATATCTCAATATACCACGGTCGCGATGCCGTTTCCATCACCGCAACGAGGAGTCTCGGAAGCCGAGAAAGAAAAAAGAACAGATCGGCAAGCGATCAAGCCGCATAAAGCTCGATCGGCGCCTCGAAGCCCTTGAGTTCGTACGCCCTCGCCTGGCTGCCCGCCAGGTCCGACTGCGCGCGCTGATAGACTTCTTGCGTGACCAGAATCTGATCGGCGCCGGCGGCGGACTGGGCCCGGGAAGCGGTGTTCACGACGGTCCCGATCGCCGTCAGGTCGCGGTGCGACCGGCCGAACTCCCCGAATGAGAGCTCTCCCGTGTGGATGCCGATGCCTACCCCGAGATCGCAGCCGGCGAGGCCCAATCCTTCGACCAGTTTCTCGCGCTCGCCGCGCCAGCGGGTCTGGATCTCGCGTGCGGCGCGCACCGCATTCCCAGCAT
>JBGQCE010000198.1:0-6554 GCA_041495185.1 Bradyrhizobium sp. | reverse complement strand
TAGAGATCATCCACCGCTTTGCCTCGCGCGCGGTGCGCCGCGGTCCGGCCTGGGACTGCGGCTTTCCGAACCAGAGCCCGGCCACGCAATACACCGCCGGCGGCTTCGCCCAGCCGATCCGCCGCGTCTTCAGCTCGCTGTTTGACGCGCGCGAGGATGTCACGATGCCAGCGCCTGGCGACATCGCGGCTGCGCGGCTCACCATCAGGCTACGCGACCTCACCTGGGAGCTGCTCTATGCTCCAGTCGGCGGCGCCATCTGGTTCGCGGCCGACCACCTCAGCCATCTGCAGTTCCTGACCATTCGCAAATACCTCAGCCTGGTGTTTGCGCTGCTCGTCATCCTCCTGTTCTTTCTCATGCTGGTGATGCTGGTATGGTCCTGATCCTCAATCTCATCGCTCAAGGCGCGCAGATGATGCTTGTGCTCATCCTTGCGCCGCTGCTGCTGGGCTACACGCGCAAGATTAAGGCGCGCCTGCTGCGGCGCCAGGGACCGCCAGTCCTGCAGCCCTACCGCGACCTGTTGCGTCTGATCCGCAAGGAGGCTGTGCTGGCGGAGAACGCATCCTGGCTGTTCCGCAGCGGCCCATACCTGATCTTTGCCGCAACGTGGGTGGCCGCCGCGCTGGTCCCGACTTTCGCGGTAGAACTGCAGTTCAGCTGGACCGCCGACCTGATTGCGCTCACGGCGCTGATCGGCTCGTCGCGGTTCTTCCTGGCGCTTGTCGGGATGGATGTCGGCACCAGCTTCGGCGGCATCGGCTCAAGCCGCGAGATGATGTTTGCCTCGCTCGCCGAGCCGGCGATGATCATGATTGTGTTCACTCTCGCCCTCCTTGCCGGTTCAACTCAGCTCTCGGTGATCGCCGAATTCATGCAAACTCATGCCAGCCTGCGCGTTTCGCTTGGGCTTGCGCTCATTGCGCTCGTTATCGTGGCGCTGGCGGAAAACGCTCGCATTCCCGTTGACAACCCGGCCACCCATCTCGAGCTCACCATGGTGCACGAGGCCATGGTGCTGGAATATTCTGCAAGGCATCTCGCGGTCCTGGAGTTTGCCTCCGCCCTCAAGCTGTTGCTCTATCTCTCGCTGATCGCCTGCATCTTCATGCCATGGGGACTGGCGCTGGCGGGCAGCGGCCTGGAAGCCTATGCGATCGGCTTGACCAGCTACCTCGCAAAGCTCGCGGTGGGCGGCTTTCTGCTTGCCCTGTTCGAGACCTCGATCGCAAAGATGCGCGTTTTCCGTGTTCCGGATTTCCTGGGCATCGCCCTGATGCTGGGATTGCTGGGCATGCTTCTGCTCTTCGTGTCACGGAGCTTCTGATGAATACCCTTCCTCTCGATGTCGCGCATATGCTGGCCGGGACTATGGTGCTGGTGAGTTTCATGCTGCTCTACCAAGACCGTATGTTTGCACTGCTCAACGTCTTTGCGATGCACGCAGTGGTGCTCTCCGCCTCGGTGGCCTGGCAGGCTCACATCCAGAATGCACCGCATCTCTACGTTCCAGCCGTGATCGCGCTCGTGCTCAAGGGCATCATCATTCCAGTCGCGCTGCACCGCGTCGTGATCCGACTCGGCATCCACCGCGGGATCGAGACTGTCGTCGGCATTGGGCCGACCTTGCTCTTTGGTGTCGGGCTTACGGCGCTCTCGATGGTCGTCATGCTCAAGGCGGCGGAAACGGCCGATCCATTGGCGCGCGAGGACCTCGCATTTGCCTTGTCGATCCTGCTGCTCGGCCTGCTCATGATGGTGACGCGGCGCAACGCGGTCAGCCAGATCATCGGTTTCATGTCGATCGAGAACGGTCTGATCCTCGCAGCCACGGCTGCCAGAGGCATGCCGCTCGTCGTCGAGATCAGCGTGGCATTCTCGGTTCTGGTCGCCTTCATCGTGATCGGCGTGTTCCTGTTCCGCATCCGCGAGCGGTTCGATTCCGTCGAACTTCAGGCGCTCGACGAGTTTCGCGGAGAGCGGCGGTGAACAATCTACTCACCCAACTTTCTATCGAGCCGCTGACGGCGGTGCTGTTCATTCCCGCGGTGACTGCGGCGGTGCTGGCGCTGCTGCCCAGCTATTGGGTGGCGGCTCGCCTCAACGTGCTGGCCACCTTCGCCACTCTGATCGCAGCGGTATGGCTCCTGTTCGATCGGCCTCAGGCAGGTGGTTACCTTTTCATCGACGATCTGAACAACGCTTTTATCGTGCTGACGACCTTCGTCGCCTTCACGACCAGCGTATTCAGCGCCAGCTATATCGCTCACGAGTTGGAAATCGGCCGACTAACGCCCAACCACTTGCGCTTTTACCACGCCATGTATCAGACCCTGATGTTCGCCATGAACCTCGGGCTGGTCGCAAACAATATCGGCCTGATGTGGGTGGCTGTCGAGCTCGCCACCCTCACCACCGTATTGATGGTCGGAATCTACCGCACCCATGAAGCGTTGGAGGCTGCGTGGAAATATTTCATCCTTGGCAGCGTCGGCATCGCCCTCGCGCTGTTCGGAACGATCCTCGTTTACATGGCGGCGCGACCGGTGATCGGCGAAGGTGCCGACGCCATGGTGTGGACGACGCTTATCGAGCATGCCAGCAGATTCAGCCCCGAACTCCTGAACGTCGCGTTCGTTTTTTTGCTGCTCGGCTACGGCACCAAGGTAGGGCTGGCGCCGCTGCACGCCTGGCTGCCCGATGCGCATGCCGAAGGTCCGACGCCGATTTCGGCGGTGCTGTCGGGGCTCCTGCTTAACGTCGCACTCTACGCGCTACTGCGCTTCAAGATGCTGCTCGCGGTGAACCCGTCCGCTCTCGCATCTGGCCCGCTGATGGTGACACTGGGCCTCATCTCGGTCGTATTCGCGGCGTTCATGCTTTACCGGCGGCGCGACATCAAGCGCATGTTCGCCTATTCGTCGATCGAGCACATGGGCATCATCGTGTTCGCCTTCGGCATGGGCGGGCCGATCGCCAATTTCGCCGGGCTGTTGCACATGGCGATGCACAGCCTGACGAAGTCGGCGATCTTCTTTGCGGTCGGTCACATCGCGCAGACCAAAGGCACGCAGAAGATCGCCGAGATGGGTGGATTAACTGAAACCAACCCCGTGCTTGGTTGGGGTCTCGTGCTTGGCGTCGTCGCGATCGCCGGCCTTCCCCCGCTCGGTATCTTCATGAGCGAGTTTCTCATCGTCAGTTCCACCTTCGCCCGCCAGCCGTTGCTCGGTATCGTGCTGGTCGCCGGCTTGCTCATTGGCTTCGGTGCCTTGTTCCTACGATTGAACAGCATCGCTTTCGGCGAGCCACGTGGCGCGAGCGCCGAAGCAAAGGCATCCTATGTGCCGATGTTCGTCCATTTGGCGCTGGTGTTTATGGCTGGAATCTACCTGCCGCCGCAATTGGTCACGTGGTTCCAGAACGTCGCAAAGCTTCTAGGATAGGCCCATGCTGAGCGAAAGAATTCCAGGTCAAAGGGTCGAAGGGCACAAGCCCGCGCCGCGCGTCATCGTGAGCCCTGAGACGTGGCGTATGCTCACCGGGGAGCTTGCGGCAGGCCGCATGACGTTGTTCGGACTTTGGGGTGACGCCGATAAGGTGCACATGGCGCTGCTGCAGGACGCCGAGATCGTCGTCGTGACGATCGAATGCCAGGACGGCAAGTTCCCGTCGGTCGGACAGGTGCATCCGCCCGCGATCCGCCTCGAACGCGCAATCCATGACCTCTGCGGGTCAGAATCGCCCGACCTTCAAGACCAGCGGCCTTGGCTCGATCATGGCCGCTGGGGCGTGAAGCACCCACTTGGAGCTCGGGTCGAAGCGCATTCGATTTCAACGACGTATCAATTTTTGCCGTCCGAGGGCGAAAGCCTGCATCAGATCGCGGTTGGTCCGGTGCATGCCGGTATCATCGAGCCCGGTCATTTCCGCTTCACCGTCAACGGCGAAACCGTGGTCCGCCTCGAGCAGCGTCTCGGCTACGTTCATAAGGGTATCGAATCGCTCATGGCCGGAGCCTCGATCGAGAAGGCGTCACGCCTCGCGGGGCGCACTTCCGGCGACAGCACGGTCGCGTACGCACTTGCGTTTGCGAATGCAGTCGAAGCTGCGGCTGAGGTGCAGGTTCCGGCGCGCGCCGTTTTTCTGCGCGCTTTGATGGCCGAGCTCGAACGGCTCGCCAATCACTTCGGCGACATCGGCGCGATCTGCAACGACGCCTCTTTCGTCCTGATGCATGCGCAGACCGGCATCCTGCGCGAGCGCTGCTTGCGGACGGCGGACGTTTGCTTCGGCCATCGCCTGATGATGGATCGCATCGTGCCCGGCGGCCTTGCGCGCGACATCGCGCCGGAGGGACAAACCCAACTGCGCGCGTTGATCGCTGAAATCCGAAAAGTGTTTCCGCAGCTCGTGGAGCTCTACGACAACACCGCGTCGCTCCAGGATCGGACTGTGAGCACCGGGTTTGTGCAGCCGTCGCTGGTGCGTCAGTACGGCGCCGGCGGCTATGTGGGCCGTGCAAGCGGCCGCGCCTTCGATGCGCGGCACAATTTGAAGTACCCGCCGTATGACCAGCTCAGCTTCGACATTCCGGTGCTTGATGCCGGTGACGTCGATGCCCGCGTCTGGATTCGTATTCGCGAAGTCGACCAGAGTCTGTTGTTGATCGAGCAAATCCTCGACCGGCTGCCGCGTGGACCGGTTTGCATCGACCTCAATCCGGCCGGCAGCCGCGAGGGTCTCGGAGTCGCCGAAGCGTTCCGGGGCGACGTGTTGGTCTGGGTGAGCTTAGAAGGCGACCACGTCGTGCGCTGCCATTTGCGCGACCCCTCGTGGTTTCAATGGCCGCTGCTGGAGGCGGCAATCGAGAACAACATCGTTGCGGATTTTCCACTCTGCAACAAGTCGTTCAATTGTTCATATTCGGGCCAGGATCTCTAGAGCATGATCCGGAAAAGTGGGAACCGGTTTTCCCTCGGACAAACGCGAAGCGTTTGCTCGGAGATCATGCTCAAACAAAAAGATGAGATCATGATCCGATTTGATTTAATCGGATCATGATCTAAGGACAGGACGAGATGCGCAAGCTGCTTTTCCAAAGCCTGTTTCGCCGGCCGCTCACCGAGCAGGCGCCATCGTCGGACGATGCCGCGGTGAGCGAACTCGCAACAGCCGTCGGCCGCGTGGCGCGGCGGCGGCTTGGCCGAAGTCTTTCGATACGCGAGATCGATGCCGGCTCATGCAATGGATGCGAGCTCGAGATTCACGCGCTTAGCAACGCCTACTACGACGTCGAGCGCTTCGGGCTGCGCTTCGTCGCTTCGCCGCGCCATGCCGATGTATTGATGGTGACCGGTCCCGTGACCAAAAACATGCGCGAAGCGCTGGAACGCACTTATCATGCGACCCCCAATCCCAAATGGGTCGTCGCGATCGGAGACTGCGCTCGGGATGGAGGCTGTTTCGCCGGCAGCTACGCGGTCGTTGGGGGCGTTTCCGAGGTGATCCCGGTCGACCTCCATATATCAGGCTGTCCCCCCACTCCGACGGCGATGCTGCAAGGTCTGCTTGCGCTGCTCGAACGGGTGGAGACAGGTGAAACTACGCCGTGAGGATTTTTGCGATGTTGCGGTTATTCAACGAGCCCGCTCCAGCGCTCGCGAGGAAGACAGCTTTGGTTGCCGGGTCGTCTTTGGCTTTGCGACATGCTCCCTGAGCCGGACGCCCCGGCCTCCGGTCGAACTCGAAACTCCCGGATTGATCAGCTCGATCCCCGCATTATCAAGAGCGGAAACCAGCTTCATCAGAGAATCGACATTGCCGCGGACGACGCCGTCGCTGGCTTCCATGCGCTGGATCGTCGGCACCGAGAGGTCTGCCAGCTCCGCCATTTGCCGCTGATCGATGTTCAGGAGCGCGCGAGCGGCCCTGAGCTGATTGGCGGTAATCATGAACGTGGGTTCTCCGGTTCCGAACGAAATATATTTATACCATACAAATTACTGCCTCAAGCATCAACTCAGACGCACAAACTATCAGTTTGGCGTATGATGAGCGCCGCGATTCGAATCATGACGATGACGATATCACTCTGACGAAGCCTCATCTGCCTCATGCAGCCCAACAACATCGTCGGTGAGCACGCGTCGCGTGGTCGACGGATACGATTGGCATCCGACATATTACATGATAAAAGATGTCTGAAACATATCTTTTAATGCTTGGTGTCTGGCTGTGCGGCTTTTGGGACGTTATCAGGGAAGAAACGGCGAGATCGAGATCGTCGAATGTTCGTGGGACGGGACCCGCATCTATTTCGAAGAGGGCGTCAGGCAGAGCCAGGCGACGCCCGACGGTGAAAGCGTGTTCACCTACGTCAAGCTCATGGATGAGCTTCTGTACGGGTCGACAAACATACTTGTCCTGGGATGCGGCGGCGGAAACCTCGCCACCAGGCTGGCCCGTCTCGGAAAAAAGCTGACGATCGTCGACAACAATCCGATCAGCTTCGTGATCGCTCAAAGGTATTTTGGGCTGCCCGACGATCT
>JBGQCE010000197.1:0-6578 GCA_041495185.1 Bradyrhizobium sp. | reverse complement strand
CTTCGGGTGAGGCATGAGCAGGACCAATCGTAAGGTAGCCGCGACCTTGCGCGAGCCCGCCGAGCTGGTCGCGCATGGATTTGCGCCCGCCGCCGATCTTCCCGATCTGGAAAAAGTTGCAGCGCGCTATGCGGTCGCGGTGACGCCTGATATCGCCGCGCTGATCGACGCCAACGACCCCAACGATCCGATCGCGCGGCAATTCATCCCGACGCCTGCGGAATTGGTGGCCGGGGCAAGCGAGAATCCCGATCCGATCGGCGACCATGTACATTCGCCGGTCGCCGGCATCGTGCACCGCTATCCCGATCGGGTGCTGTTCAAGGTGGTTCACGTCTGCGCGGTGTATTGCCGCTTTTGTTTTCGCCGCGAAATGGTAGGTCCCGGCAAGCCGACCGCGCTCTCCCATGCCGCCTACGACGCGGCGCTCGATTATATCCGCGCGCACCCGGAAGTCTGGGAAGTCATCCTGACCGGCGGCGATCCCCTGATGCTGTCGCCACGACGGCTCACTGAGGTCATGGCGGACCTCGCTGGCATCGATCACGTCAGGATCATCCGCATCCATACCCGCGTGCCGGTGGCGGATCCCGCGCGTATCACACGCGAGATGGTCGCCGCGCTCAGGGTCGCCGGCGCAACAACCTGGGTTGCACTGCACGCCAATCATGCCAGCGAATTGACCGACAGGGCGCGCGCCGCGTGTGCCGCCATGGTCGACGCCGGCATTCCCATGGTGAGCCAGTCGGTGCTGCTGCGCGGCGTCAATGACAATGTCGGGGCGCTGGAGGCGCTGATGCGGGCCTTCGTCGAATGCCGGATCAAGCCCTATTACCTGCATCACGGCGATCTTGCGCCCGGCACGGCGCATCTGCGAACGACGCTGGAGCAAGGGCAAGAGCTGATGCGTGCACTGCGGGGAAGGGTGTCCGGACTATGCCAGCCGGATTACGTGCTCGATATTCCCGGCGGCCACGGCAAGTCGCCGGTCGGCCCGAACTATCTGTCGACTGCAAATTCTTTTTCTCCGGAACGTGAACGACGGGCCGAAACGCGCTATTGTGTCGTCGACTATTGCGGCGACGTTCATCTCTACCCTCCGAAGCCGTGATCGACCGATGACAGACGAAGGAGGGGCAGCGCCGGGGCCGCCGGACGACCAGGGCAATCGCAACGTCGAAAATGCGGTGATCCTTGGTTTCCTTGTCGTGTTGGTGGCGGCGGGCATCTGGTTGCTCGGCACCATGGCCGACATACGAAAGGTTCAGGACTGCGCCGCCCAGGGGCGCCGCAATTGTGCAACGATCGAGGTTCCCGACCGGGCGCGATAAAGCGTTTTCGAGCGAAGTGGGTACCGGTTCGCGCTGGGAAAACGCGTCAAATAAAGACTTGGAGCCTCGGCTCTGATTCAATCAGAACCGAGGCTCCAGACGCATTTCTCTTAAAACGGGAGAAGCAAGATGCGAAAGTTTTTCACGACAACGGCGTTACTGGTCCTGATTGGTGGCCCGGTCGCGATGGCGCAGACGGGAACGGGAAAATCGGGCGCTGCAACTCAGTCCCCGACAATTCCTGAAGCCCCGATCGGCCACCGACAGCCGCGCGCCGATCAGGTGCCGTCGGAGAAAAATCTGAGCAACCCAAACGATCCACTCAACAAGGAAAACGCAGCCCTCGACCGTAAGATCAAGAGCATTTGCCGCGGCTGCTAGTGTCCCGATTCCGAAGTTCACGTCGGACTGCGGCGACCTCTTTAGCGCCTCAGTTTTGGCCATCGGGCTGGTTTTGGTTGCCGCCTCCGGTGCCTGAGTAGTTGCCGAACCCTTGATTGCCGCTAAAGCCGCGCATGCCATGTAAATGTCTGCGATGGCGGGAAAGGCCGTGGGCTTCATGGTGGCGGTGCCGCTCGAAGCGTTCCTCCCCGTCACCATGCCCCTTGCCTTTTCTGACAAGAATGAAGGCGCCGGAAGTATCCGTTGGTTGCATGTCGAGGACGGTAGCGGGGACCGGAAGTGCCCCTGCCGAGGGCGTCGCTTCAGCAATCGAGCACAAAACTATCAAGGCAACGAGAAAACGGTTCGTCATGTTTCCTCCCGGCAGATTTGACAGCCATAGCCGTTAGGGAGACGACGCACGGTCCGCGCTTATGAGTCGACGGCCTGGATCAGCCCTTGCGCGCGGCGAGCGCCATGCCGATCAGCGATGCGCCGCCGAACAACAGATTGATGCCGACCAAAAGGCCGATCGCCCATTCCGCCGAGCCCGGCAATCCCGCGATGATCATGGCGGCAATCAGGATGTCCAATACGCCGGAAAAAAGCATCCAGCTCCAGCGCTCGGACAATTCGCGGCGATGCTCCAGCGCATACATGATGGTCGCGACGCCTTCGGCGAGGAAATAGGCGCCGACCACGATGGTGAGGGTCAGTGTGCCCTGCAGCGGCCGCGCCAGCAGGATGATGCCGGCGCCAACTGCCAGCGCCGCCGATATCAGCGACCACCAGAAGCCCGGCATCTGCCGGGCCCAGAACGTCAGCGCGAGGCCAGCGACGCCGGAGATCAGGAACATCCAGCCCAGAAAAATCGTCACCGCAAGGCTCGCCAGCGGCGGCACGATCATCGCTGCGAGCCCCAAGACAACGAGCAGGATGCCTTCGATCAAAAAGGCCTTCCAGTGCTCGCGTACCGCGGCGCGCATTTCGGATTGCAGCTTGGCGATGTCCTGGGGAAGGGTCATTGAAAATCTCCCGATGCGGGCCACGGAACGCGCGCAAGTATAACGTGGCTCAACGCCGCGGGGTTAAATTTGTTCATTGCCGGGGGCTTGAACGAGATCACGGACAGCACCGGCTCCGTCAGCCCTGTCCGGGCGCGGACGAAAAGCCCTGTGACGTCGAACGAATCCGGTTGCGGCCGAGAACATAGATCGCCGTGGTCGCTACCAGCAGCGCTGCGCCGATCAGGATCGATGTAAGGCCGATGGGGACGAGAACGAGCGCCACGTTACGATCAGGATTTATCAGCCAGTGGTGGATCGATGTCAGCACGAAAGCCAGGCCGGCAAATCCGGCGCCGCCGCCCAGCACCAATAGCGCCCACATCCGTCGCAACTGGCTCAGCCGCGCGCGGGCGATTTCGGTGCGTGGGGCGTGGTGACGCCCGACCCGCCGCACCAGGCGCACCGCGAATGCGATCGAGCTGAAGCCGATCAGCACGCTTGCCGATCCCAGTATCAGTCGGGTGGTTGGATCGATGTCCGGATTTTGCTGCAGCGTGAGCAGGGGAAAATCGAAACCGGCGTGCAGCGCGAGCGGCGCAAACAGCACCATGATGCGGCTTGAGATTCGCGCCCGGTCGCGATGAAGCCGGTGCGCGCCAAGCGCCGTGCCGGATCGCGCGATCGCAAGATAGGCGCCGGCGATGATCCCGAGCGCGCCGTGGAACGGCACGGTCAGGACGCTGCGCAACGCGGCCAGCGATCGCCACATCTCGGCATGCTGCACGAGGTAAGTGAGGTTTTCATAGGCCGCGAAGCCGAGGCCCGCCGCCGCGCCGTAGATCACGGTATCCATCGGATCCGCGAAAGGCCTGCGCCGGGCCGAGACCCCGGCGATGACGAGAATCTTGACGGTTTCCTCAGGGAGGGCGACCCCGAATACCGTACGCAGGGCCTGCGCAACCCAGGGGTTTTCGGGGGCAACAAGCATCGATGCGAGCGGTGCGCGCGCAGCACCCAGCAGCGAGATGCTGGCGGCGCCGAGCAGAAACGCGGTCCACACCTTGGCGGGCGGACCGGGGCGCTCGTCCGCGGCGATCACAAGCCACAAGATCAGCAGCGCCGGCGCTACCGCTGCGGTTCCGATAACAGTCGGAAGGGATTCAAGGAGATTCATCGGGGTAGCAAACAGGCCAGGTTTCTGCGCGATCTACGGTTCGAAATGCGCCGGAGTGCGGCTGGAAGCCGCGTGCAATGGCTGTGCCGGAACTCGCGTCCTGCCGCATCAGGTGCTCAACAACCCCTGCAGATATTTTTCAACCGCGCATTCATCAGCGCATCTTCCGCGCTGATCGAATCCACATATTTCGCAGTGTCGACTTTCGACGATGGTGCCGTCTTCGGCGCCGGCTTTGCGGCCGCGGCAGCCGCAACGGGCGGGGCGACCTTGTCGTAGCAGGCGAGCCTGGCGCGAGCGTCCGATATCGATTTGCATTCCGGCGTCTGGGCGATTGCAGTTTGAGACAGCGCGCAAATCGCGACGAGAGCGGCAAAAAGTCTCATTTCAATTCCTTCCTTGGCCGACGGAATCGGGCCATGAAATGGTGGAGCTTCAAAACGAACCGATTATTCAGTCAAATCAAAGCGTTTGTCGGATTTCTCGAACAAAATGCACGTATTTGCAGGAAGTGTCCATTGATGATTCCCGACACGAAACATGCGGCGGGCAGGCAGAGGGCGCCGGCGTGATAGGTTCTGTCATCGTCCAGCTTGGGAGGCGCACCGGGTGGTTTTATTCCGCGGAGCAGAGACACATACAAGGTCCGTCCTCAAAGCCGTCAGTTGGCGGACGCTGGGAACACTCGACACGTTTGCGATCAGCTGGTTCCTGACGGGCAGGATTGAGATCGCGGGCTCGATCGCCGCTCTCGAACTCATAACCAAAATCGCCTGGTATTACATTCACGAGCGCATCTGGGCGGCGATCGCCTGGGGCAGACGTCACCATTGATCGCGGGTCGTTCGCCGGCAGCTCCTTTGGAACAACGCCGGCGGCTCCCCCGCCTTCGCAACCCCGGCAAAGGCAAGAGCTTCATGGTCCGCTCTTGGAGATCGGCAACCGCGGGAGGTTTCCTTCGTTACTTAAAGAACGCCAGGAGATCCTCGATTATGAAGTAGCCGGCCAGGTACATGACGCTACCGACAATCATCAGCGCGACTGTGAGTCCCACCCATAGGGGTGCCGATTCCCGAGCTTGCATCGCTGGTCCCTCATCCCCTTCGCATCCAACCGTGAACCAGGGGGGAGGGCAAGAATGATTAACAGGCAGCCGCGAGGCTTAAGTACTCATCCCGCCAGCAGGCGCCGGCAGGCGTCAACAAAGACCTGGGCACCCGTGACGATGTCGGCATCGCCGGTGTTTTCGCGCCAATGATGACTGATGCCGCCGATCGAGGGCACAAACAGCATGCCGGCAGGCATGATGGTGGCAAGAACCTGGGCGTCATGACCGGCGCCGCTGGGCATGCGGATGGACCTGCCGCCGGCAAAGGCTGTGCTCGCAGCTTCGATCGCATGCTGGAATTTGGCATCCATCATGGCGGGGGCGCCGGTGCGAATACGCTCCACCGTAATACCGCAGCGGCCGCGTGCGCTGACCTCTGCGGCCATGCTCCGCAGCAGCACCTCCAGGCGGTCGATCACGCCTGGGTCATCGTCGCGAATTTGGAACAGCATTTCTGCGCGTCCCGGGATGATGCTCGGCGCACCGGGATCGAGGGTGATGCGGCCGGTGGTCCACACCGTGCGTGGTCCGCTGAGCTCCGGGAACCGGTCGTCGATATCGACGCAAAACCTGGCCAGCGCCACGCCGGCATCCCTGCGAACGTCCATCCGTGTGGTGCCGGCGTGATTTTGCTCGCCACTAAAGCTGATCCGGTATTGCCAGATACCGACGATGGAGGTGACGACGCCGATCGCAAGACCGCCGCTTTCGAGCCTCTCGCCTTGCTCGATATGCGCCTCGAGATATCCGATATGCCGCCCGCGTTCAGCCGTCGCGCGCGCCCGGCCGGCAAGACCCACGTCGCTTAGGGCTTCCCGCATGGTTTTCCCGCCGTTGCGGTCGCGGGCGTCGTCGATGTCATCCTCCGTTAAACCGCCGACGTAAGACCTGCTGCCAAGGAAACTTCCGAAATGTCCTTCCTCGTCGCACCATGCCGCGACTTCAACGGCGCCGTTTGCGTTCGGATCGGGATTGATAATTCGGGCGGCTTCGAGGGCATACACGACGCCAAGCGGACCATCGAGCCAGCCCGCGAAATTCTGGCTTTCGAGATGCGACCCGGCCAGCAGTTTCGGTCCGGATTTCGCAACTGTGCCGAGGACGTTGCCGATGCCGTCGATCGCAGCAGTGAGCCCTGCCTCGGGAAGCCGCTGCACGAGCCACTCCAGCGAGCGCATATGCGGCTCCGAGAAAGTCGGCTTGTGAACGCCGGTCTTGTAGGCGCCGATGCTACGGAGCGCATTGAGATCCGCAAGGACCCGGGCGCCGTCGGCGTGCGAACGATTGTCAGGCATGAACCCATTCCACTCCTTGGTCCCTCGATCGGCAAGTCTCCCAAGCGTCGACTGTGTACGCACACTGCTCGGTTGCAGCCCCGTTTCTCCCTGCTTTTGCCATTGAAAAGTCAACGCGCGACCAATTGAACAACAAACTGACCTGCAATGCTGACCGGAGGCAAATGTATCAAGTTGTAAGCGTATGCGTACTTCCTCCGATCGTGACAAACGGCTTCGTGGCGCCTTGGCTGCTGTGGATGATGCCGTTTTCGGCGTCTCACCAAAAGGCAAATTCGGCCT
>JBGQCE010000196.1:0-6581 GCA_041495185.1 Bradyrhizobium sp. | reverse complement strand
GCTCATCTTCGAGGCGCCGCAGCGTCTCGGTATGGACCAGTCCGCAAGCTAGCGCAGAGGGACAAGCGAACTCGCGTTAGCAAACCGATTGGCGCTCCGCGTCCATCGATCGGAGGACATGGCGAGTCAATCCGAATCCCTCGAGAATAGGTTGCGATCCGACAGGCTCACATAGATGTGAGAGCCGGTACGTATCTCGGAGATCCGGAGATTGGGTGTCGCTGGAATTCCAGAGACAATTGTTGTGGGCATGGATTCATCGGCTGAGCTTGTTTCTGATCTCGCGACTCACATCCTCCGACCGCAGGACGCGGCGCGTTTGACGACCGGATCGAAGCGCGCGAACTGGCTGCCCATACCCTGGCCGGCGGACGTGCCGGCCATCGCCGAGGTCGAGAATAACAGCGGCGCGACAGCGATGACGTTTCTCACGGCCGATTATTCCTCCGGCACGGTGGGAAACCGAAGGCGCGGCCCGGCGTCCGTGGCACGGGTCGCCTTTATCTCGGCAACGCACCTCACGCGACCAACCCTAGTCTGAGTAAACATCGAGGACCGCGGCTGGCCTCTCGCTCTGCATTGCATTTAATTTTTGCAAAGCGAAGATGTGGGCAAATGCAAAGACAATCATCAAAACGGCTAATAGGAAATATAGTCGCCACGCCATGAAATCATTGCTCCGTGGTTCAGTTTGCCGCACCTCGAGTCCCGCATCGTCAGCGCAATGAAGAATGCCGATGCATTGGTGGTCTTGAATGAGGTGCCGGTGTTCATCGATCACGCGGGCCGCCAACCGGCGTCGTGAATCATGTAGCGCCTTAAGCAGACCGCTCCGGACATCGATCATGCCCGACGCCACGGCCCGAGCGAAATTGCGCAGGCGGAAATAGAGTCGTCGCCTTCTCCAATTCCAACGCGCTGCGCTAACGATCGGATCGGACAGCGGTGTCGCTTCGGTGGTGAATGCGCGCATCGAACCTGCCTCGCTATGTTTCGTGTGCGCGAACATAGGATTCGGCTGGTTCAGCGTCGTCATTCGTTCAGACGAGGGACGATTACGATCTGTTGAATGCCATGCATCCTCCGATCGGAGGATGCCCTGTCACGTCTTGATGATCGTGGACTGATGTGGGGCGCGCTGGCGTGATTGTCCGGAAGTCTATGGGCCTTACACGACGATCTACAATCGCTTCAATCGCTGGAGCCGTCAGGGGATCTGGACCGATATCTTTTATGCGTTAACAGGGTCCACTGGGATGTACGGATCGGCCTCCGTCGATTCGACATACATCAAAGTCCACCGCTCGGCAGCGGGCGCAAAAGGGGGGCCTTTAACAACTCCATCGGCCGCTCGCGCGGCGGACAAACCACCAAAATCCACGCGCTGACCGATGATATTGGCCGCCCGCACGTCTTGCTGATCACGGCCGGCAACGTCCACGACCTCGTCGGAGCGCGTAGCCTGCTCGCAATGGGCCATCGGCCCAAGAGAGTTCTCGCCGACCGGGCCTATGACGCCAACAGCCTGCGCCAGGAACTCGCGCAGCGACGGATTAAAGCGGTCATCCCGCCAAATCCGACCCGCAAGCATCCCCATCGCTACAACAAAAGTGCCTACAAGGGACGTAACGTCATCGAGCGCATGTTCTGTCGTCTTAAGGACTTCCGGCGCATTGCAACCCGCTACGACAAGCGCGCCGACATCTATCTCTCGACGATCTTCTTGGCAGCAGCTCTAACTTGGTGGATCAATTGAGTCTGGACCCTAGCTAGTTCGCACGCAGCACTGATCTTCGCGTCGGCCGCGTGACGAGATAGATACCGAGCGCCACCGGCAGAATGCCGAATAGATCACGAGCTGCAACGTGCTCGCCCAGAACCATCCAGCCGAACAACATGCCAAGCGGCGGCATCAGGAAATGATAGGCACTTGCTGCGGTCGCTCCAAGCACATTCAGCAGATAGAACCACAGGAAAAAAGCGGCGATCGAGCCAAGCACGATCAGCCAAGCGAGTGATGCGAACAGCCGCCCGCTCCAAACGATATCGCTGACGTCAGAGAACATGAAAGCGAATGGCGCAACCGCAAGTCCGCCGGACAGATTCTGAATGCCGTTGCCGACCCATAAGCTGCCCTTAGGCGCGAAAACTTTGAACAGGATCGTACCGGCAACCACGGAAATCAGCGCGCCGACTGCGAATGCTATGCCGACGGGACTATCCGATCCGATCGAAATGCGATCGGCGACAATCCAGGCAACCCCCGCGACTCCCAACAACAGGCCAACAACCTTGCGCCATGTGATCTGCTCGCCAAGAAAAACGGCGGCCAGCACAGCCGTGAATACCGGATTGGCGCTGACGATCAGCGCGTTGAGCCCGGAGGAGATAGTTCTTAATCCAATATATCCAAGCCCGAGATAAAGCGCGTTGTTCGCTATGCCGATCAGGACGAACGCGATGATGTCACGCTGCGATAAATTCCATTCGTCGCCGCGCAATGCTGAGATTGCCAGAATTAGCGCACCCGCAATCAGGAAGCGTACGGTCAGAAAAATCAGCGGCGGGCAATCGGTGACCCCGATCTTGCTGGGCACGAAGCCTGAACTCCACAGCAGGCAGAAGATGACGACATAGAAAGGAAGCGGATTGATCCGGCTGCGCGCAGCAGCAGTCGGGATTGCAAGTGACATGGCTATACTCCTTCGCCATGTGATTAGTCTCAGCCTTTATAATTTGAAAATTAAATGATAGAATAGGTATCAGTGGAAAATCAAATAGGGGCCAGCGATGCTGGATCTTGAGTTGCTGCGCAGCTTCGTGTCGGTGGTCGATGCCGGTGGGTTTACCCGCGCGGGCGAACGCGTTCATCGCACCCAATCGACCGTCAGCCAGCAGATCAAACGTCTGGAGGACGATCTCGGTCGTGCCCTGCTCAATCGAACCGGCAAGCGGGTGGTGCCGACGGAGGACGGTGAACGTCTGCTATCTTACGCGCGGCGCCTGCTCTCATTGGCGGAAGAGGCGCGCGACGTGATGGCGCAACCAATACTTGAGGGCGCTGTACGGCTTGGAATTCCCGAAGACTTCGCCGCCTACCGTCTGACGAAGCTGCTCGCAAGCTTTTCAAGGTCGCGGCCGGGTCTGCGGCTCGACGTGCGTGCCGATCAAAGCGTATATTTGCGCAGGGATCTCGAACGGGGTGAACTCGATCTAGCGCTGATCAAGCGCGATGCCGGCGGCAAGGACGGTATCGCGGTGTGGCCTGAGCGCATTCATTGGGTCACGAGCAAAAACCATCCCACAAGTTTGAAAGCGGAGACGGTGCCACTGATTTTCTTTCCAACCGGGTGCCTCTATCGAACACGCGCCATCCATGCCATCGAGGCAGCAGGACGCCGCTGGCACATGGCCTATACTAGTTCCAGTCTTGCGGGCATTCAGGCTGCCGTCGCGGCAGGACTAGGACTGAGTATCCTCTCGCAAATCTCCATTCAGGCAGACCATCGTGTATTGACGGCGAAGGACGGATTCGCACCGATCGACAAGACTGAAGTGGCGCTGGTCGCGTCACCAGAAGCAAGCCCTGCAACGCTGCGGCTCGCTGACCGCCTTGCTGAATTCTGCAATACGGTTCAGGCTAAGATTGCGTAATTTGACTAATCTGGACGGCGAGCATCAATGCCAGCGGTGGCGATTCGCAATCATCGTGGAATAATCCGCAGATTGCAGAAATGTCCATCGCTTGCGTTGCCTACGTATAGCCCTACGGTGCCGCGGGCCTCAGCTCCGCGGTTCAGATCGGTCACAATGAGAACGGGCTGCACGGCGTCGCCTACAAAAAAATGAGCCCGGCTGCCGGACAGTTCGACGCGGATCCTGGTCCATTGTGCCGGCTCGACATTCGCATAGGACTCGTAGCGAGCGGACGCTTCACGACGCAACCGTCGAAATCGTAGCCGGGATACGAGAAGTATTGCGTCGCATGATTGCGCCGAACCTGGTCGTCAGCCCGGCCGTTGGTGGGACGGAGATAAATTTCCTTGCAGGCGAAACTGCCGCCCGCCTCGTCGATCCGGAAAGCGCCCGCCGCATCCCCCATTTGGATGACGCTGCCGGTCGCCAAAACGTTCATACGGACTTTTCGTACGCAGCGTGATCGACACCTTCGCTAAAGCGATGCTGATAGCGACTGTCATGTTTGGCTTCGGCATTCTCCACATCATTAGCGGCGCATCGTTGCGTTACGCTCCGCCACCCGCCGACCGAAACCGCAAAGTCTATAATTTGCGGCGACTAACGCAGTATTTGAGTTCGCCGCACGGATCGTTCGAATTGGAAATCAGTGAAACGATTGATCTTCCGGAGGGATCAAAATTGTGACGGACCTCGCATCATTTCTCCTGCTCAACGCAGCCATCTTCGCCGGTGCTTTTGTTTCGGGCCTAGCGGGCTTTGCTTTCTCGGCGGTCGCCGGCGCCATCCTGTTGCACGTGTTCCAGCCCTTAGAGGCGGTGCCGCTGATGATGGCGTGCAGTGTCGGTGTGCAGGCAGCTAATCTTTTGGCGTTGCGCAAGACAGTGCAGTGGAAGGGAAGTCTGGTTTTTATCATCGGTGGTACACTTGGTGTACCGATTGCCGTTTATCTCCTTCAGCATGCCGATACCGGAACCTTCAGAGTGGGATTCGGTGTGCTCGTCGCGCTGTACGCTGGATATACACTCTTCCGGCCAACCCTGACTTACTTTCGGCAAATGGAGAACCAGGGTCGTAACGTTCTGATCGGATTTGGCGGCGGGCTGGTTGGCGGATTGACGGCAATGCCCGGCGCGCTTCCGACGATCTGGTGCGACATGCACGGCATGACGAAAAATCAGCAGCGCGATCTCGTTCAGCCATTCATCGCGGCGATGCAGATTTTCGCACTTGCACTGATGCTGTCGCGCAACGACTTGTCGTCAAAGGTGTTGATTGATTTTGCCACTAGTTTGCCATCCCTTGTAGCTGGTACGACGCTCGGCATCCTGATGTTCCGCAGAGTCAATGAAGTGACGTTCAGACGCATAATCCTTATTGTCTTGTTTTTTTCGGGCTTATCGCTTGTCATATGATTTTTCTCCTCAGAAGCAGGCCTTTTTTTGCTGGCCGCCGCCTCCGCGAGCATATGCTCCGCCCATGGAAATAACGAGCATGCTTACGACGCCAGCGAGCGACAGAGTTCGTAGCGTTGCAAGAAGAGATTTGAATGGTTCATTTCGTACTCCATTTGTTTGCCTGCGGGCCGCTCCCGCATTTCGGTTATTCGAGCTGTCTGCGTTACTGTTCTTCGGGAGATTCTGTCGCCTGAGCTACCGTGCAGTGTCTTGGACAAGCGCAGAATCTGAAACGCGGCGTCGCCGCACTCTGCATCGGCGGCGTTTGCGGCGAAAAATTTCTCGCTCGGGATACCTCTGTCGCAAATTGGATAGGGGACAGGACCTGGGCCGACCTAGTCTTCAGCAGAAAAACCACCGCCATCGCTATCGAACGAATTGTTCACCAACGCTCAACACCTGGGAAATTTGAAATCTCATGATCTCCAATTGGCTGTCAGCCTCGCTCGCCCGCCGCAACATCCATTACGGCTGGGTGATGGTCGGCGTGACGTTTCTCACCGCACTGATCAGTGCCGGTACGGTCGGCGCGCCCGGCGTATTCATCGTGCCGCTGCAAAACGAGTTCGGCTGGACCACCGCGGAGATTTCCTCGGCGCTGTCGATCCGTTTCATCCTGTTCGGGCTGATGGCGCCGTTCGCCGCGGCACTGCTGAACCGCTATGGTCTGCGCAACGTGACGCTGTCGGCATTGCTGATCGTGGCCTGCGCGCTTGCGATGTCGCTGGCGATGACGAGAGTCTGGCAATTGATGTTGCTGTGGGGCGTCGTGATCGGCATCGGCACCGGCATGACCGCCCTGGTGCTCGGCGCCACTGTCGCTGCGCGCTGGTTCGCGGCGCGGCGCGGACTGGTGGTCGGAATCCTCACCGCAAGCGTGGCCACCGGACAACTGGTATTCCTGCCGTTGCTCGCCAGCCTCACAGAACGGATGGGCTGGCGGATAGCGCTGGCGCTGATCTGCGTGATGCTCGGGGTCGCCGCTCTTGCGGTGCTGCTGGTCATGCGCGATCGCCCTGGTGATGTCGGGCTGCGACCGTTCGGCGATGAGGGCACGGAGCCGCTGCCGGCACCCCCTCCCAACACCGCGCCGATCATGGCGGCAGCGCTTGGCGCGCTACGCGACGCTGCGAAGACGCGCGTGTTCTGGATTTTGTTCGCCACCTTCTTCATCTGCGGCGCCAGCACCACCGGCCTGATTCAGGTGCACCTGATTCCGATGTGCCTCGATTACGGCATTCCGCAGGTTCAGGCCGCGAGCCTGCTCGCCGCGATGGGCGTATTCGATTTCGTCGGCACCATTATGTCGGGCTGGCTGTCGGACCGTTATGACAATCGCTGGCTGTTGTTCTGGTATTACGGCCTGCGCGGCCTGTCGCTGCTGTTTCTGCCGTACACCGATTTCTCATTCTATGGCCTGTCGCTGTT
>JBGQCE010000195.1:0-6597 GCA_041495185.1 Bradyrhizobium sp. | reverse complement strand
CTCGGCCCGCAACACGGCAATCAATGGGACTATCTGGCGCTGGTGTACTATCCGTCCGTCGCAGCCTTCATCGACATGATGACGTCGGCGGATTACGAGAATCTGAGCGATCCGCATCGCCGCAACGGATGCGCCGAGCATGTGATCATCGCGACCGCCGAGGCCTACAGCAAATTCAAGACGGGGTAGGGGCCTAGCTGATTTCGCGGCGCACGGTCGCCGCGGCATCGCACATGGCCTTCAGTTTGCCGAAGGCAATATGGCGCGGCATGTATTTCATGCCGCAGTCGGGCGCAGGTATCAGCCGGTCGGCCGCGACGTATTTCAGGCCGTGCCGGATACGATGGGCAACAATTTCAGCCGTTTCGATCTCGGGGTTTCCGAGGTCGAGTACGCCGAGCATGATCTTCTTCGACGACAAATCCCTTAGCACGCCTAGATCGAGCCTGGGTTGCGCCGCCTCGATTGAAATCTGTTCGGCACTTGTGTCGGCAAGTTCCGCCAGAAACGAATAGCCGGCCGGCTTCGTCGAACCCGGCACGACGGCGGCGTAGCCAAAGCACAAATGCACCACGGTCGGCACCGTGATGCCCTGCAGCGCGCGGTTGATCGCCTTCACGGCATAGCGCTTCGCCAGTTCGGGATTGTTGCGCACCCAGGGCTCATCGAGCTGGATGACATCGGCGCCGGCCTTTTGCAGGTCCAGCGCTTCCGCATTGACCGCTTCGGCGAACGCCATCGCCAGCTCTTCGTCGTCCTTGTAGAATTCGTTCTTGGCCTGCTGGCTCATGGTGAAGGGGCCCGGCAGTGTGATTTTCGCCGCGTGATCGGTGTTGCGGCGAAGAAACTCCATATCCCGCAATTCGACCGGATGGGTCCGGCGGACGGGACCGACGACGCGGGGCACCGGCGTTTCCTGTCCCGACCGAGACACAATAATCGCGGGTTTGTCGATATCGATCCCCTCGAGCGCGGTCGCAAACCGGTTCGAATAGCTCTCCCTTCGGATCTCGCCATCGGTCACGACGTCGATACCGGCGCGCTCCATGTCGCGGATCGCGACAATGGTCGCATCGTCCTGGGCTTCCTCGAGATGCTCCTCCGGAATCCGCCACATCGCGTGCATGCGCGTGCGTGGGACCGATTTCGACAGCATGGCACGGTCCACCAGCCAATCCGGCTGCGGATAACTTCCGACAACCGTGGTCGGCAAAAGATGCTTCGGCATATTCACGATGCTCTCCTTGTTTGTAAGACTGGACGCCTGCTCTCCGTCAGGTCGCCGGCTGCATTACGGCGGGAATATCGTCCGGCGCACTCCGGCCGGCGTGCGTCCCGGTCCGCCAGATCGACGCCTTGCGCTCGATCCATTTGATCGCGGCGTTGAAAGCGATGGCCATCGCCAGCACCAGCAGTACACCGGCGAAGACATGCGCACTGTCGAGAATGGTCCGATAACGTGAAATCAGGTAGCCGATGCCGGCCGACGAGATCAGCATTTCGGAGACGACGACGCCAACGATGACGAGCGCGCCGCCCACTCTCAGCCCGGACAACACCGTCGGGATCGCCGCCGGAATGATTACGCGAACCAGCCGCTGGCTCAGCGTGGCGCCCATGCTGCGCGCGGCCAGCACCAATTGCGGGTCGATGGTCTGGATGCCGGCGGCAACCGACAGCATCGTCGGCAGAAAGCCGTAGATGGCCGCGAACGCGATCTTGGATTCCGAGCCGATGCCGAGCCACACGGTGAATACCGGATACAAGATCACGAGCGGCACCGCGTAGATACTGGAGATCATGGGCATGATCAGAACGCGCGGACGCGGCAGGCTGCCGACGATGGCGCCCGCCAGGATGCCGCCGCCACACGCAAACACCATCGAGACCGCGACCTCATAGAGCGTCGTCGCCAGCGCGTGGCCATACTCGCCGGCTTCGTTCCAGCCCGCGGCAATCGTCGAGGACAGCGAGGGGAGAAACAGCTCGGGAATAAGACCGGCACGCGGCAGCGCCTCCCACAGCACGATGAGGGAGATGACGATCAGGCGGCGCAGCGTTGTTGACGACATCGAAATGCTCATGCCGATTTGCGGATATGACGCCAGATGCGGTCGCGCAGCGTTCCGAATGTATCGCCGCTGAGCATCTCGTAGGTGCGGGGGCGCGGAAGCGAAATCGTCAGGTGGTCGACGATGCGTCCCGGTCGGGCCGACATTACCAGTACCTCGTCCGCAAGATAGACCGCCTCGGTCAGGCTGTGCGTGACGAACATGACGGTCTTTCCGGTTGCCGCCCAGATGCGCAGCAATTCGTCCCCCATGGTCATGCGCGTCTGCTCGTCGAGCGCCGCGAAGGGCTCGTCCATCAGCAGCACCGGCGGATCCTGGACCATACCGCGTGCGATCGACACACGCTGCTTCATGCCGCCGGAAAGTTCGTGCGGGTGCCGCTTGCCGAAGCCGTCGAGGCCGACGAGCTTCAGCGCATCCTCCGCCTTGGCGCGCCGTTCGGATTTTGCGATGCCGCGCAAGGTTAGCGGGAATTCAACGTTTTCCTCGGCCGTCAGCCACGGAAACAGGCTTGGCTCCTGAAACACCACGCCGACACGGTCCGGATCGGGTTGCGGGATCGGCGCGTCGTTGATCAGGATCGTCCCGGACGTCTGCTGACGAAGGCCGGCCATCATCATCAGGAGGGTGGATTTTCCGCAGCCGCTCGGTCCCACCAGCACGACGAAGCGGCCCGGTTTCACCTCGAACGAGACGTCCGATAGCGCCACCACATCCTGCGTGCTGGTCTTGAATACCTGCCCCACATGGCTGGCCTGAATCGCGCCGGCGCGGGAGGCGGGCTTGAGCGGGGTTATGTTCGCCAATGGCTGCATCGTGTTTCTATCGATCTGACCAGCTCGTTGAATGTCATGGCAATCGCTGCGATCATCACCACGCCGGCGAGCAATTGCCTCATCTGGAAGTTCTCGCCCCATGTTGCGATCTGATGACCGATGCCATCGCGCGACGCATACATCTCCGCAAGGATGACGCCGGTGAGATTGAAGATCATGGAAATCCGCAGCGCCTCCAGCAGCACCGGGAGCATGCTCGGCAGATAGACGCGGAACGCGGTCTGCAGGGACGTCGCCCCATAGGAACGGGCGACGGTCAGATAGTCGACCTTGACGGACTCGACGGCCGTCGTCGTCGACATGATGACGATGAAGATGGTCGAGAAGAACCCGAACCCGACCTTCTGGGAGAAGCCGACGCCGAACACGAGGATGAACATCGGCAGAAAAATCGATTTCGGAATGCTGAACGCGAAGAACAGCAGCGGCTTCACCACTTCGGCGAAGTATCGGTTCTCCGCGATAGCGAATCCGATCAAGGCCCCGCAGGGGACGGCGATGACAAATGCCGTCAGCACCTCGCTCGCCGTCACCGCAAGATCGTTGCGCACGCTCGCGCGCTGCAGCAGTTCGCCAAGCGTCGCCAGCGTGTCGGAAGCCGAGGGAAGCAGACGCGGATTGACGATCCCCGTCCGCGACAGGATCTCCCATATGGCGAATATGGCCACCACGATGGCGACGCGCGCAACCTTTACTCCGAGCGTCCCGGCCATCGCGACTACCTCAAAGTTTGGTCGGCACCGGCTTGAATTGCGTCGACACGATTTCGGCCGCCGGCGCGAGATCCTTCATGCCGCCGAGCTTGGCCATGTCGAGCGACAACTGAAGCGCTTGCAGGGTGTTTGGCGCGCTCATGCTGCCGTCGGTTTCGAGCTTCATGATCGTATTCTCGTATTCCAGAGCGGCGATCTCCGCCGGGATTTCATAGAGATCGGCGATCAGCTTGACGGTTGTGTCCCTGTTGCCGCGCATGAAGGCCAGCGCGCCATAGAGCGCGTTCAGCGTCTTCTGCACCATCTCCGGCTTTTCCTGCGCGTATTTGTCGGGCGCGATCCAGCCCGCGGTGAGGCTTGGCGGCACCGCCTTGGCGTAGTCGAGAATGGTACGGGCTTCGCCGGATTTGGCGATCTGGAAGCTCAGCGGGGAATACACCACGGCCGCGTCGACATTGCCGGCGAGAAGGTTAGGCACCAGACCGCCGCCGCCGACGGGCACCCGGGTAAAGTCGATCTTCTTTTCCTGAATGGTCCACAGCGCCAGCAGATCCGAACCGGAACCGGCCGAGGTGATGGCGACCTTCTTGCCGTTCAGATCCCTGACGTCGAGCGTCGATTTGGCGAGCACCATCAACTGCCAGCCGAAATTGCCCATGCAGGCATTCGCCACGACTTTCGACATCACGCCCTTCTTGCGGCCCGCGGCCGGCAGCGACGGCGCATCGAGAATGACGTCGGCGGCCCCCGCCGCCATGGCTTCGAATGTCTCTGCGCCTCCGCGATAGATCGTTAGCTCGGCGCCGATGCCTTCCTTCTCGAAAAATTTTTGCCGCACCGCCGTTTCGGCGATGGTGGTCGGCCAGTAGGTTTTTGTCGGCAGGCCGATGCGGACCTTGTCGGCGGCTTTCGCGATCCCGGGTATGACGAGCGCGGTGGATGCGGTCATGGTTGCCAGCAGGTGGCGGCGTGTGATGCTCATTTCGCGTTTCCTCTGTTTTTCTTTATGGGTTGGGCGGGAGTCTTTGCGCTCCCCGGTTCAGACGGTCTCGTTTGCCTCCGAAATTCTGGGGGCTGCGAGTTCGACGAGATGCATGGTCGTCAGGAAGTGCTGCGTGAGCGCCGCGACGGCGGCGTCGGCATCGCGCCTGAGAACCGCATGCACGATCGCGGCGTGTTCGGCTTCGACATCCCGGATCTTTCCGGTTTCGCGGCGGATCGAAAGCCAGCGATAGCGCTCGCTTTGCTCGTGCAGGATATCGCGGAATCCAAGCAGCCATGGCGAACCGCACGCATTCACCAGCGTCCGGTGGAAGACGCGGTGACGTACGGTCCACACCTCATTGTGTTTTGTTGGCTCGTCTGGATGACGTTGGGGAACGGCGCTCAGCGCTGCGTAGGCCGATTCTACCGACGTCAGCCATGCCTGATCGCCACGCTCGATCGAGCGGCGCAGTGCAAGGCCCTCGATGTCGATGCGGGTGTGCGTCACATCCTCGAGGTCGGCATGCGACACCGGGCTTACGCGAAAGCCGCGCTGGTCCGAGGCCTGCACCAGCCCGTCGGCAACCAGCCGCGACAAGGCTTCACGCACCGCCGCCAGGCTCACCGAAAACTGTTTCGCCAGACCTGCAATGTGGAGTTTTTGACCGGGAACAAGCTTGGTCGAAAGGATGTCGGCACGCAGACGCTCCAGCACGGCAGAGGTGAGGGTTCTCGGCCCTCCGCCTCCCTGCACATCAAAACCAACCGCAATACTGTCCATGGAGGGGCAGCGTGGCAGGCTGAAAAACAATCGTCAATCGAAAATCGATTTTTCCAGAATCAAGGCGGCTGAATGCCATGCGACCGGATAGAAACCGCCGCCAACCTTCGCGGGCGCGCGGGCTAAAGCCTTCGAACCAGATCGGACGAAATCTCGCTGATGCTTCTGACGCCCAAAAGGGCCATGTCGCGATGCACCTCATCCCTGAGCAGCGTGAGGGCACGCTGCACGCCGGCTTCGCCGCCTGCGACCGCCGCGAACAGAAACGGCCGGCCGACGAAGACAAATTGGGCACCCAAGGCAAGCGCCTTGAGCACGTCGGTGCCGCGCCTGATGCCGCCGTCCAGCATCACGGTCATGCCGTTTGCTTCCGCTGATATCTCGGGCAGCGTGCGCAACGCGGACACCGTGCAATCGAGCTGGCGGCCGCCATGGTTGGAGACGATCACGCCGTCGACGCCGCTTTCCCGCGCGATCCGGGCATCGGCCGGCGCGATCAGGCCCTTGACCACAAGCTTGCCCTTCCAGCGGCGGCGGATCAGTTCGACATGCTTCCAGGCGAGCTGGTCACGCTTGCCGATGTTGCGCATCAGGTTTTTGGCGAGCACCGGCGGCCCGCGCGTGGCGTCCATATTCTCGAAATGCGGCATGCCGCAATTCATCAGCGTGCGCGCCCAGGTGCCGAACAGCCAATGCGGATGGGTCATCGTATCCCAGGCGACGCGTGGCGTGATGGCAAGCGGGACCTGGAAACCGTTGCGGATGTTGTTCTCGCGGTTGGCTGGAACCGGCACGTCCGCGGTCACCACGAAAGTGTCGTAGCCGGCGGCCGCGACCCGGTCGACCAGGGGCTCGATGCGCGAAGCGTCGCCCGCCAGATAGGCCTGATACCAGGCTGCCGGGTTCTCGCGCTGGACGTCCTCGAGCTTGATCAAGGAGGACGCGCTGAGAATCATCGGCACATTCATCGCGGCGGCCGCGCGCGTCAGCACCACATCCCCGCGATAGGCCACGAGCGCGGCCGAGCCCATCGGCGGAATGCCGAACGGCGCCGCGTAAGTCTTGCCGAACAATTTTGTGGTCTGCTCGCGGCCTGAGACGTCGTTCAGCACGCGCGGCACAAAACCGTATTCCTCAAAGGCCCGACGATTGTCGGCAAGCGCGGCGTCGGTCTCGGCGGCGCCGGAGATGTAACGATAGAGCATCTTCGG
>JBGQCE010000194.1:0-6616 GCA_041495185.1 Bradyrhizobium sp. | reverse complement strand
GGTTCTGCCGAATTTCGGCGGCTCGCTACCCAACGACGTATTTTCCGATTCTCTGGGCCTGCCGACCATCTGGGTGCCGCATTCGTATCCGGGCTGCTCCCAGCACGCGCCCAATGAACACATTCTCCTTTCGGTCACCGAAGAAGCGCTTGGGATCATGGCGGGTTTGTTCTGGGATCTGGGCGAGATGCCGCGCGCACGGAATTGAAGCCGGAGCCGTTTCCAGCCGTGATACTGGCCACCGGCCTAGGCCGTTCCCTGGTCATCGGCGCTATCCAGGGGTCGTATAACGGCCAAAAGTCACATTCTATTCCGACCCGGATTGTGCAAGCATCACCAAAGTCGTCCAAACGAGGAGATTACGAATGAAACATTTGCGTATGATTGGCCTTGCGCTCGCCGCCGCATTTTGCGCGGGGCAGGCGAATGCCGAGGAGCTCACGGGGACATTGAAAAATATCAAGGAAACCGGCGCGATTACGCTTGGCTTTCGCGACTCGTCGATTCCGTTTTCCTATCTGGATGACAGTCAGAAGCCGATCGGCTTTGCGATGGACATCTGCTACAAGATCGTCGATGCCGTGAAGAAGGAGCTCAAGCTTGCCAAGCTCGAGGTCAAGCTCAACCCGGTCACGTCGTCGACCCGTATTCCACTGATGGCCAACGGCACGGTCGACCTTGAATGCGGCTCGACCACCAACAACGCCGAACGCCAGAAGCAGGTCTGGTTCACCAATACCCACTTTCTGACCGCGAGCCGCTTCGTTTCGAAGAAATCCAGCAAGATCAACTCGATTGACGACCTCAAGGGCAAGCCGGTGGTCTCGACATCGGGCACCACCAACATCAAGCAGCTCACCGAAGCCAACGTCGCCCGCAACCTCGGCGTCAACATCATTCCCGCCAAGGATCATGCCGAGGCGTTCCTGATGGTCGAGACCGATCGCGCCGTCGCCTTCGTGATGGACGATATCCTGCTCGCCAGCCTCGTCGCCGGATCGAAGGAGCCGGGCGCCTACGTCATCTCCAAGGACGCGTTCTCGAAGCCGGAGCCTTACGGCATCATGCTGCGCAAGGATGACGTGGCCTTCAAGAAGGTGGTCGATGCCGCCACCGCGGCGCTCTACAAGAGCCCCGACGGCCAGAAGCTGTATGACAAGTGGTTCATGCAGAAAATCCCGCCCAAGGGATTGAATCTCAACGCGCCGATCAGCGCGGAGCTGAAGCATGAATTCGCCAAGCCTTCCGATTCGCCGGATCCCGACTCCTATAAGTGAGGCTTTCCAGCCCATGCAATGGCTCGGCCATTGCATGGGCTGGTTTTGCTGGCGCAAGCTCGGCTGGTAGCGGCGCAACCCTAGCGGACGGATTGCCCTGTGAACTATCACTGGAACTGGCGCATCTTCTGGGAGCCGGCCCCCAACGGGACCGGCACCTATCTCGACATGCTGCTGTCGGGGCTGGTTCTGACGATCGAGACTGCGATCTGCGCCTGGATCATTGCGCTGGTATTCGGATCGGTCGTGGGCGTCCTGCGCACGCTGCCATCAAAGACTGCGTCCCGGATCGGCTTTTGCTACGTCGAATTCTTCCGCAACATGCCGCTCTTGGTGCAGCTGTTTCTCTGGTTCTTCGTCTTGCCGGAAATCCTGCCGCACGCGTGGGGGCTCTGGCTGAAGCAGATTTCCAACGCGCCGTTCTACACGGCGGCGATCGGGGTCGGGCTGTTCATGTCCGCGCGCGTGGCCGAACAAACACGCGCAGGCATCAATTCGCTGCCGCGCGGACAGAAATTGGCCGCGACTGCGCTCGGACTGACGACAGTGCAGACCTATCGCTATGTGCTGCTGCCGATGGCGTTTCGCATCATCATGCCGCCGCTGACGTCGGAATTTCTCAACACCATCAAGAACACCTCGGTGGCCATCACCATCGGCCTGATCGAGCTGACCGGCGAGGCGCGGTCGATGCAGGAATTCTCGTTTCAGGTGTTCGAGGCCTTCACCGCGGCGACGGTGCTGTATCTCATCGTCAATATCGTGGTGGTCACCGCCATGCGCTTGCTCGAGCGCGGATTGGCGATCCCCGGCTACATAACCGGGAAGTGAGCCGCGCCCATGTTCGCCAGTTTCGATTTTGACGTCATCCGCCGCTCGCTAGGATATCTGTTCATCGACGGCATGACATTCACGCTGATGCTGACGGGGCTGGCCTCGCTGGGAGGCCTGATCTTCGGCACGCTGATCGCCCTGATGCGTTTGTCGGGCTTCAGGCTGCTCGGCCGCATCGCCGGCCTCTATGTCGATCTGATACGGTCGCTGCCGCTGGTGCTGGTGATCTTCTGGTTCTATTTCCTCGTGCCTTACATCGGGCAGTGGTTGACGGGGGCGTCGCGGCCGATTCGCGTTGGCGCGTTCACTTCCTCGCTCGTCACTTTCATCATGTTCGAGGCGGCATATTTCTCCGAAATCATGCGCGCGGGCATTCAGTCGATCTCAAGGGGACAGCCCGCCGCGGCCCAGGCGCTCGGCCTGACCTACAGCCAGACCATGCGCTATGTCGTGCTGCCGCAGGCGTTCCGGAACATGCTCCCTGTGCTGCTGACGCAGACCATCGTGCTGTTCCAGGACACCTCGCTGGTCTATGTGGTGTCGATAACCGATTTTCTGGGTGCCGCGAGCAAGGTCGCGCAACGCGACGGGCGGCTGGTCGAAATGTACCTGTTCGCGGCCGCGGTTTATTTCATCATTTCCTGTGCTGCATCTTTCGGCGTCAGGCGTCTTCAGACGCGTATCGCCTTCGTCCACTAGCGAGACCTTCATGATCGAAATCAGCCATGTCGACAAATGGTACGGACCGGGGTTTCAGGCGCTGAAGGACTGTACCACCAGCGTCGCCAAGGGTGAGGTAGTGGTGGTGTGCGGCCCGTCGGGTTCGGGAAAATCGACGCTGATCAAATGCGTCAACGCGCTGGAGCCGTTCCAGGGCGGCGAGATCATTCTCGACGGCATCAAGGTGAACGATCCCAAAACCGATCTGCCGAAACTGCGCGCCCGCGTCGGCATGGTGTTCCAGCATTTCGAACTGTTCCCGCATTTGAAGATCATCGAGAACCTGTGCCTGGCGCAGGAAAAGGTGCTCGGGCGATCGCATGACGAGGCGATGGCGAAGGGCGGAAAGCTGCTGGAGCGGGTCGGGCTGACGGATCACGCCCGCAAATATCCCGCCGAATTGTCCGGCGGCCAGCAGCAGCGCGTCGCTATCGCGCGGGCGCTGGCGATGGACCCGATCGCCATGCTGTTCGATGAGCCGACCTCGGCGCTCGATCCCGAAATGATCAGTGAAGTACTCGACGTGATGGTCGACCTCGCCCGCGAGGGCATGACCATGATGGTCGTCACTCATGAAATGGGCTTCGCAAGCAAGGTCGCGCATCGCGTCATCTTCATGGACAAGGGCGAAATCGTCGAGGATGCGCTCAAGACCGATTTCTTCGGCAGCCCCCGTAGCGACCGCGCGCAAAAATTCCTGTCCAAGATTCTCTCGCATTAACGATTTGCCTATATTATACGCGGTAGCCGCTTCGCGCCGACAGGAGAGTTCGCTTGGATCAGATCGCTTACGTCAACGGATCGTTCGTGCCGATGTCAGAGGCCAAAGTCTCGATACTGGACCGCGGCTTTCTGTTCGCAGACGGCATCTACGAGGTTGCTGCGGTGCTGGACGGCAAGGTGATCGACAATGCCTCGCACCTGGCGCGCCTGGAGCGCTCGGTCGGCGAAATCGCGCTGGCCTTGCCGGAGACGCCTGCGCGCATTCAGGAAATCCAGAAGGAGCTGATCGCACGCAACAATCTGGTCAATGGCATGGTCTATCTGGAGGTGACGCGCGGCGCCGACACCGGGAGAGACTTTGCCTTTCCGAAGGGCGTCAAGCCGACCTTGATCATGTTCACCTCGGTCAAGGATATCGTCAACGCAGCATCGGCCAAATCGGGCATTGGCGTGATCACCGTTGCCGATATCCGCTGGGCCCGGCGCGACATCAAAAGCGTGGCGCTGCTGGCGCAGGTGCTCGCCAAGCAGGCCGCGGCCGAAGCGGGCGCCGGCGAGGCCTGGATGATCGAGGACGGTATGGTGACCGAAGGCGGCTCGTCATCGGCCTTCATCCTGACGCAGGACGATGTGCTGGTGACGCGGCAGAATTCCAGCGCGATTCTGCCGGGCTGCACCCGTAAGGCGGTGGTCGCGCTTGCCGAAGAACGTCAGCTTCGTGTCGAGGAGCGGCCGTTTTCGATTCAGGAGGCGCTTGCCGCGAAGGAAGCTTTCATCACCAGCGCGACCGTGTTCGTGCAGGCGGTGGTGACCATCGACGGCAAGACCGTCGCCAATGGCAAGCCCGGTCCGATGACGGACCGGTTGCGCGAGATTTACGTGGATTTCGCCCGCGCGACCGCGCAGTGATTCTGACGCCGCGGCGGCGTCTGGATCGATCGAACCCGGAATCTCGGGAATCCCAGATGTGCAATGGCACATCTGGGGTCTGGTCCTTCGGACCATCCCGGAATGACGGTCGGCCTACGGCTTCAGGATCAATTTCTGTACGCGCCAGTTCAGCAATTCGGCCACGTAGATCACATTTTCCGACGGACATGCCATCGCGTGGATCCAGCCGAACTGTTTCAATTGCTTGCCGGACTGGCCGAGCATGCCGAGCACCTTGCCCTCCAGGCTAAGCTTGTAGATCCGGCCGGGCCATGCGTCCGAACTGTAGAGCACCTGGTTGGGCGGCGGCGTGATGCACAGCGACCACGGTGAGCCCGGCGCAAAGGTGCCGCCGGCCATCATCGCTTCGTCCGGTATCCTGCCGATCGCGGGCTTTGCACCCGGCGGCACCGGCACGTCGATAGTGAACTGGCGCAGGAATTTTCCCTCGCCGTCAAACACCTGAATCCGATGGTTGCCGCGATCGGCGACATAGACATTACCCTTGGCGTCGGTCGCGATCGAGTGCGGCGTGCTGAACTGGCCGGGCTCCTTGCCGCGGTCGCCCCACGACTTCAGCCAGTTGCCGTCCTTGTCCACCTTGGCGACGCGCGAGTTGATATAGCCATCGCTGATGAAGGTGTTGCCGGCCTTGTCCCATGCCACGTCCGTGACCTGGCGAAACCGGCCATCCTCGGCCGGCAGAGGTGGCTTCGGATGTTTGACCGGCCCGGTCTCTTCATCCGAGGCTTCCTGCTTGCGGCCGAACACCATGGCGACGCGGCCTTCGGGATCGAACTTGATCACCATGTCGGAGCCCTTGTCGGTCACCCAGATGTTGTCTGATGGATCGACCTTCACGGTGTGCCCGAAAGACCAGGCATAGAGGTTCTTGCCGATTTCGCGGGCGAACTGGCCTTTCGCGTCGAATTCCAGCAGCTGGGTCGCCGCGGCGGCGTAGGCCGGTCCCGTGGTGTTGCCGCGCGACAATACGAAAATATGCCCCTTGGAATTGACCGAGACGCCCGTCACCTCGCCGAAATACATGTTGGACGGCAGCCGGAGCGGATTGGGGACGGAGTCGAAGGCGATCGAGGGCGCCGCCTGCTGCGCGAAGGCCGGCGGCCCGATCAACAGCAGCAGTCCGATCCACCAGTGCCTCATGATATCCTCCCGAAAACGCGCGTTTCGCTTTTGTCTTTACAACGAATGCTAATCTATTGCTGTTACCGGCGTCCATCGCTCGCACGCGTGTCCTGCGTCATAACGGTTCGTCTTCCGGCGCATAGCCTTCGATTGCAAGGCGTGATTTGCTGCTGGTTCCTTAAAACTCCAGCCGCAAGCGAACGCACATGCGATCTCTACGCAACCTGAAAACAGCGCCTGTTCTGTTCGCGCTTGCAGCATTATGGCTTGCTGCATTTCCGGTGGACGATGCTTTCGCCGCATACCCGGACCGGATCGTCAGGATCGTCGTGCCCTTAGCGCCCGGCGGCGGGACCGATTTGATTGCGCGCACGCTGGCGCAGGAGATGGCAAAGGATCTCGGCGCCACCATCGTCATCGAAAACAAGCCGGGGGCGGGGACCATCATCGGAACCCAGGCGGTCGCCACCAGCGAGCCGGATGGCTACACGCTACTGATGGGGACGTTCGCGAATGCCGTCAATCCAAGCCTGAATGCGAAGCTGCCTTATGACCCGCACAGGGATTTCGCAGCCGTCGCGCTGATCGCGCGCTCCTTCAATATCGTCGTGGTCAATCCCAAATCCGCCATCAAATCGATCGCGGACCTGATCGCCGCGGCGAAAGCCGAGCCGGACAAATTGTCCTATGGGACCTACGGCAACGGCACGTCGGCGCATCTCGGGGGCGAGCTGTTCAAGAACATGGCGAAGGTCAATCTGACGACGGTGCCCTACAAGGGCTCGGCGCCCGCCATTACCGACCTGATCGGCGGCCAGATCCAGGTGATGTTCACGACGGTGGCGAGCGCCGCTTCGCTGATCGAGGGCGGACAGTTGCGCGCGCTGGCCGTGACCTCACCGGAACGCTCGCCGGCATTCCCGCAATTGCCCACTGTCGCGGAGGCCGGCATCCCCGGCTACGCCTTGGAGAGCTGGTATGGGCTG
>JBGQCE010000193.1:0-6648 GCA_041495185.1 Bradyrhizobium sp. | reverse complement strand
CGAGGCGACGCTCGCAACCATGGATCGGCTGGCGAAGCACCGGGGCCACTTCTTCAATTGGTACGATACACGTGACCTGCGTCCGCTCGATCCGCAGTACGTGTCCTCGGTCGATAGCGGGAACCTTGCTGGACACCTGATTGCGCTCGCCAACGCATGCCATCAGTGGTGCACCTCGGCCATGGTGGAGCAGCAGCGCTTCCAAGGCATGGCGGACGCTCTTGACCTGGTCCGGGACGAGGCTCGCCGGTTGCGCGGCCTCCGCAAGTCGCACGCGGTGTCATGGCGGCGGCTCGATGACGAGATTGGACGGCTAGCGTCTAGCCTGCTTCAGGCGAGGGGCATCGGTATCGAACAGCGGCTGGTGGAACTTTCCGAACAGGCCGCGATCCTGGCCGACGCGGTCCATCAGACCGTTCTCGAAGAAAGCGACCAGGCGGGCGCGGACCTGCAGTTCTGGGCGGATGCAGTAGGTGCCTGCATAGAAAGTCACCGGCGCGATCTCAGCGCGACTCGCGCAGCCTCGCTGGAGGCGCGGCTGAAGTCGCTGGAGGAAGCCGCGCGGTCGACAGCGCTGTCGATGGAGTTCGACTTTCTGCTCGACCCCGACCGGCTGCTGCTCTCAATCGGTTATAGGGCTTCTGAGGGCGAGCTCGATCCGCGCTGTTATGACCTTCTCGCCTCGGAGGCAAGGCTCGCAAGCTTCTTGGCCATTGCCAAGAGGGACGCACCGGCGCGGCATTGGTTCCGGCTGGGCCGTGCGGTGACTGCGGTAGCAAATGGCGCAGCATTGATCTCGTGGTCGGGCTCGATGTTCGAGTACCTGATGCCTTCCATCGTCATGAGGGCGCCAGCCGAGAGCTTGATCGAGCAGACCAATCGGCTGATTGTCCGCCGCCAGATCGAATATGGAGCGACGATGCGGGCGCCATGGGGCGTCTCGGAGTCCGCATACAACGCGCAAGATCTGGAGTTCACCTACCAATACTCTAACTTCGGCGTTCCAGGTCTCGGCCTGAAGCGAGGGCTGGCGGACAATGCCGTGGTCGCTCCCTACGCCACCGCCCTGGCGAGCATGGTCGACCCTCAGGCCGCCGCGCAGAATTTCGAGCGCCTCGAGGCCCTCGGCGCCCGCGGCCGTTACGGTTTCTACGAGGCGCTGGACTTCACGCGAGCCCGGGTCCCGGACGGAGATCGCGTTGCCATTGTGCGCGCTTTCATGGCCCACCACCAAGGCATGACGATCACCGCGATCGCCGATGCCCTGCTGGACGGCGTGATGCGAAACCGCTTCCATGCCGAGCCGATCGTTCAAGCGACAGAGTTGCTTCTGCAGGAGCGCGTGCCACGCGAGGTCACGGCGACTCCACCATTGGTCTCGGATGTGATGTCGGCGGCCAGGATCCGCGAGATCGAAGGACCCGGCACTTGGCGAAAGGCCAGCCCATACAGCGCTACGCCGGCCACGCAGCTACTGTCGAACGGCCGCTACTCGGTGATGCTTACGGCGGCCGGGTCCGGCTACAGCGCCTGGCGCGACCTGGCTGTAACGCGCTGGCGAGAGGACGCCACCTGCGACGATTGGGGCTCGTACGTCTTCTTGAGGGAGATCGCGAGCGGCAAGGTCTGGTCGGCGACCTACCAGCCGATCGGTACCGAGCCTGAAGCGTACGAGGTCACTTACAACGAGGATCGCGCCGAGTACACGCGTCGGGATGGGGCGCTGGTGACCAACCTGGAGGTGCTGGTTTCCGCCGAAGACGATGCGGAAGTGCGCCGCGTGACCATCTCCAACCTCGGCGACCAACTGCGCGAGATTGAGGTGACTTCCTACGTCGAACTGGCTCTGGCGTCGCAGGCCGCAGACGTGACACACCCCGCGTTCTCAAAACTGTTCACCGAGACCGAGCATCTCGCCGGCCTCGGCGCCATATTGGCGACCAGGCGACGGCGGGCGCCCACGGAGCCGCAGGTCTGGGCTGCGCATCTGGCGGTTGTCGACGGAATAGCGGCGGGCAAGCGCGAGTTCGAGACCGATCGCGCGCGGTTCCTGGGTCGCGGCGGCAGTATTCGCGCACCGGGCGCAGTGATGGGCGGCCGGCCTCTCTCCAGCTCGACCGGTGCGGTGCTCGATCCAATATTTGCCCTGCGCCGCCGGGTGCGGATCGCGCCGGGCGCGACGGCACGGATCGACTTCTGGACGATGGTCGCCTCCTCACGCCAAGAGATCCTCGATCTTGCCGACAAGCACCACGATGTCGGCGCCTTCGAGCGCGCCGCCGCGCTCGCCTGGACGCAAGCCCAAGTGCAATTGCACCACCTCGGCATTACTCGCGGCGAGGCCGGGCAATACCAGCGTCTGGCGGGTCACCTCGTCTACGCCGCGCCCGTGCTTCGCTCGCCGTCGGAAACCATCAAAAGCGGGAGTGGTGGGCAGCCAGGTTTGTGGGGCATGGGCATATCTGGCGATCTGCCGATCATCCTGGTCCGCATCTCCGACATCGACCAACTCAACTTGGCGCGCGAGGCGCTCCAGGCGGTGGAATATTGGCGGATGAAACGGCTTGCGGTGGACTTGGTTATCTTCAACGAGCTCGCCTCCTCCTACGTTCAGGATCTCCAGACCGCGCTGGAGACCCTGGTTAGGGCCAGCCAGTCCCGGCCCCAGATTGGAGAAGATGGGCCAGCCGGGCATACATTCATGCTGCGCGCCGACCTGACCTCGCCGGAGGCCCTGGGCCTTCTTGCGTCCGTCGCGCGTGCTATCCTGGTGGGAGCGCGCGGACGGCTCGCTGATCAGCTTGAGCGCGCGCCCGAAGCCAGGCCTTGGCCCCGGGTCACAGCACAGCGCGCTCTGCCCGCTTCCGAGCTTCAGATCTCGCGACGGCCGGCTGGCGTTGAGTTCTTCAATAGTCTGGGTGGCTTCGCCGAGGGCGGCCGCGACTACGTGACGATCCTCGGCCCGGGCCAATCGACGCCAGTGCCGTGGATCAACGTGATCGCCAATCCTACCTTCGGTTTCCTGGTGTCCGCGGAAGGCGGCGGTTACGCTTGGTCCGTGAACAGCCGCGAGCATCAGCTGACCCCTTGGTCCAACGATCCAGTCACTGATCAACCGGGCCAAGCTTTCTATGTTCGGGATGAAGAGACTGGACGTCTCTGGAGCCCCACGGCGCTGCCGATCCGGGACGAAGCGGCCACCTATTCGGCGCGCCATGGATGGGGTTACAGCCGTTTCGAGCACACCTCGTACGGCATCGCTTCGGAGCTACTCGAGTATGTGCCGCTCGCCGATCCGCTGAAGATCTCGCGCTTGAGAATGCGCAATCTTTCGGGCCGCACCCGACGGCTGTCGGTGACGGCTTACGTGGAATGGGTTCTCGGCGCGTCCCGCGGTGCGGCGGCGCCATCGATAACCACGCGCATCGATCCGGAAAGCGGGGCGATGATTGCAAACAACTTGTGGAATCCGGCCTTCGCGAGACGCTCCGCTTTCGCGGACCTGGCCGGGCGCCAAACGAGCTGGACGGGTGATCGCCGGGAGTTTATCGGCCGCAACGGCGCGCTCGCCTGGCCGGCGGCCCTGAACGGGACTCCGCTTTCGGGGCGGGTCGGCTCCGGACTCGATCCCTGCGCCGCTCTCCAGACCACGGTCGAGATCGAGCCGAACGGTGTTGCCGAAATCGTCTTCTTCCTCGGCGACGCCCATGACGAGGCGGAGGCGCAGTCGCTGATCGCGCGCTACCGTCAGGCCGACCTAGACGCCGTGCTCACCGAGGTCCGTGGATTTTGGGATGAGATCGTCGGCGCAGTCCAGGTCAAGACGCCGGACCGGTCGATGGACATCATGCTCAACGGCTGGCTCGCCTACCAAACGCTCGCCTGCCGCGTCTGGGCGCGATCGGGTTTCTACCAAGCCAGCGGCGCCTATGGCTTCCGGGACCAGTTGCAGGACTGCATGGCGCTCGCCACGATCCGCCCATCGATAACCCGCGAACATCTCCTCAGAACCGCGGGCCGCCAGTTCGTCGAGGGCGATGTCCAGCACTGGTGGCTTCCGCACTCAGGCCAGGGAGTGCGCACGCGCATATCGGACGACCGCGTGTGGCTCGCCTACGCCGTCGCACACTATGTGAGAGTCACCGCCGACGCCCTCGTGCTCGATGAGGTCGTCCCCTTCCTGACGGGCCAGGCGCTGCAGCCAGGCGAGAGCGACAGCTTCTTCCAGCCGACCGTCTCGGACGAGACCGCCAGCCTCTACGAGCATTGTGCCCGTGCGCTGGACGCGAGCCTGGCGGTCGGCAACCATGGCCTTCCGCTGATCGGCGGCGGCGATTGGAACGACGGCATGAACCGCGTCGGCGAAGGCGGCCGGGGCGAGAGCGTCTGGCTTGGCTGGCTGTTGCACGCCGCTCTCGACGCCTTCGCAACCATCGCCGATGCGCGCGGTGACGCGACGCGGGCGGCGGACTGGCGGGAGCACATGCGGGCGCTAACGATTGCCCTCGAAAGCCAGGCTTGGGACGGTGACTGGTATCGGCGCGGCTGGTTCGACGACGGCACTCCGCTCGGCTCGGCGACGAACGAAGAGTGCCGCATCGACTCTATTTCCCAATCCTGGGCAGTGATCTCCGGCGCAGCGCGGCCCGACCGCGCGGCCCAAGGGATGAGGGCCGTCGACCGCGAACTGATTCTGCACCAAGACGGGTTGGCGTTGCTGTTCACGCCGCCCTTCGACCGCTCGCCGCTCGACCCCGGTTATATCAAGGGCTATCCGCCGGGGATCCGCGAGAATGGCGGCCAGTACACCCATGCCGCCCTCTGGTCCGTGATGGCCTTTGCAGGCCTCGGAGATGGCGACAAGGCGGCAGCGCTCTTCTGGATGCTTAATCCGATCAACCACGCCCGCACGCGCATCGACATGCACCGCTACAAGGTGGAGCCCTATGTCGTCGCCGCCGACGTCTACGCAGCACCCGGCCATGTCGGGCGCGGCGGCTGGACCTGGTACACGGGCTCGGCCGGCTGGATGCAGCGCGCCGGCGTCGAGTGCATCCTTGGACTTCGCATTGAAGGCAGTACTTTGCGTCTTGACCCCTGCATTCCCAAGTCGTGGCCCCGCTTCGAGATCACACTCCGCCACGGCGCGTCACGGTACGAGATCGTGGTCGAGAACCCGCAAAGCGTGCAGCGAGGCGTCGCGACGGCGGAGCTCGATGGCGCGAAGATCGCCGCGCGGCCGCTCTCCTTCCCGCTCAAAGACGACGGCGCCATCCATCGGCTGCAAGTCCGGATGGGCTAGTGCAACTTACACCGCCGCAGAGGATACTGCGTACCAGCACGATGAACTATCTCGATCCCGTCTCCGGTCTGAACGTGAGGGCGCGACTGGTTGCCCGATTGCGCGAGCACGCCGCCGATGTGGTTGGAGCGCGCCTCCTGCTCGCTGCTCAGTGACCCATAAAAGTCGTTGAGCGCAGGCTTCACCGTATTAGCTGCATCGGACGTCGGATTATTCTTGAATGCAAGAGGCCCCTTCCGGGGCCTTTTGAAATTCATACCGCGTCTTTTGCTGCCTTGACCGGGCGTGCTCTGACGATTTTTCGGGCCGGTTTAATGCTCTCCGATCCAATTCGGCGTCACCTCGATCCTGCCAATGAGACTTCATCACTGTGCAGCGGCACCTATTCGGACGTGTGAAAGCAGCTGGTATTGCCAGACCCGATGCGGTCAATAGCGACCGAAATTTGCAACTAGCAGGTCGTGTGAAATAATCCCGCCACTCGCTCCCGATCGCGCAGCCGGTTGTACAGCGTGACCGCCTCCCGGGTTGGCAGCACATGTGTACGGACGCGACGGTCCGCGAGCAGTCGCAGGGTTTGCGGGCATGCATGAAGTCGGTTCAGCATGCCCTGCGATAACACGATCGTAGTGGCGCCATGATCAAGCAGCTCAGCGACGTCAGCGGGCTGTATCCCCGGTTCGTGAGCGGTGCCGGTCTCGTTCCAATCCCATTCCCGCGCTCCGCCTGGGAAAACCTTGGCATCCCTGAAGGTCCCAATGCCCTCGACTTCGATCCGCCCCCAAGCAAGCGTGGTAATACGCGGCGATGGGTTTCCACGTTCGGCGTTGGTCAATGATTTCAATGCCTTTGGCATGATGTGGAACAATCCAACGAAACTCTTTTTTCCAATTTTCGGGCGGCAATACATTGATCTTCGTCAACCGAGGCGGGCTTGTGCCGCCTGACGACGAACGACGCAGGGACACAGCCCATGTGCGCCAGGCCGATGATCGCGGCCCGTCAGCAACTCTGACACCGTGGACAGCAATAGGCAGTGCGGCCGCCAACTTTGAAGATCTTCAGGAGCGATCGGCAGCGGGGGCAATGGCCTCCCTTGTTGCGCTCGGGCAAAAGGGAGCCCTTCGGCATTCGCTCGACGAACTGCTCTGAGCCGGCGCCACGGACAATCGCCGTCTTGAGGACCTCGCGCATTTTCAGAAACAGACGCTTGAGCTGGCTCGGTGCGAGATTGTCCATTGGTTCAGCTGGATTGATGCGCGCTTGAAACAGGATCTCGTCGGAATAAATGTTCCCGATACCGGCGATGATTTGTTGATCCATCAAGACTGATTTCACGTCGCGTT
>JBGQCE010000192.1:0-6697 GCA_041495185.1 Bradyrhizobium sp. | reverse complement strand
TGCGTCAGCAACAGGTTGCGGGACAGGCCGCGTCCGCGATGGCTCGCGGCAACCGCGATCGACAGGATTTCGGCCTCGTCCGCGGCCATGCGTGACACCGCAAAGCCGATTGTTTTCCGCCCTATCCTCAGGCGATGCACCAGCGTATTGCGCTCGGTCAGCATGGTCTCGAATTCGCCTTCGCCCCAGCCGCGGTGAAACGATGCGCCGTGAAGCTGGGCGAGTTTTGGCGCATCGCGCAAGGTCGCGGGCTCGATCACCGCCGCGCCGCCGCTCCACAGTCCGGAGAGCCACGCGATCATGACGTGGAAGGCTGCGAGGCTTTCTGCAGCGGGTCCTTTGCAGGTTTGGCATCCGGCGCGCGCAGATAAAAGGGACGGGCCGGCGCGGTATTCGGACTGACCGCGGCCCCGAGCCACGCCACCCAGGCGATATCCGGCGCCGGTTGCGCATCGACCTTGAACGGCGGCGGCGCATGCGCCGGCCAGCGCTGGCTGAGAATTCCGGCGGCGTTGCCGACCAGGTGCGGCGCGCCGAACCGCGACGCGCCAAGCGCTTCCTCGATCGGTGCGACGCGCGGCCGGATCAGCGAACTGCCGTTGCCGCTTACCACCTGAAAATACACCTGGTCATGCCGCGCATCGATGGCCGAGATCACCGGGTGCTCGCCGTTCAGGCTGACGACGGGGGCGGCATAGGCCGTCAGCGTGGTCAGTCCGACCACCGGCTTGTTGGCGGCGAGCGCTATGCCGCGCGCGGCGGAGAGACCGACGCGCAAGCCCGTGAAGCTGCCCGGGCCGGTGGTCACCGCGATGCGGTCGAGAGATGCAAAGGCGATGCCGGATTCCTTGATAACCCGCGCAATCAGCGGCATCAGGGCTTCGGCATGGCCGCGCTTCATGGCCTGCGATTCCTGCGCGATCAACTTGCCGGCGCCGGTATCGAGCACGCCGGCAGCGCAGGCATCAAGGGCAGTGTCGATGGCGAGGATCAGCATGAGGGGCGGGCGAATAGCGAGGTGCGAATAGCGAACAAAAAGTCAGTGCAGACTGCCATTCGCCATTCGCACCTCACTATTCGCCGCTCCCAAAATTACATCGGCCGGACTTCGACCACGTCTGGCACAAAATGCTTCAGCAGGTTCTGGATGCCGTGCTGCAGCGTCGCAGTGGACGACGGGCAGCCCGCACAGGAGCCCTTCATGTTGAGATAGACGATGCCGTCCTTGAAGCCGCGGAAGGTGATGTCGCCGCCGTCGCTGGCGACCGCCGGCCGTACCCTGGTTTCGATCAGGTCCTTGATGGTCGCGACCGTGTCGGCGTCTGCCTCGTTGAAGAACTCGTCTTCCTCGTCGGCGGCCTCGTCATTTCCGGCGCTGCCATCGGCCAGCAGCGGCGCACCCGACATATAATGTTCCATGATGGCGCCGAGGATCGCCGGCTTGAGATGCTGCCAGTCGCTGCCGTCCTTGGTCACGGTGACAAAGTCGGAGCCGTAAAACACGCTGGTGACGCCGGGCACGCCGAACAGTTTTTCGGCGAGCGGCGAGCGCGCCGCGTCCTCGCGGTTGGCAAATTCCATGGTGCCGCTGTCGAGCACGACGCGGCCGGGGATGAATTTCAGGGTGGCGGGATTGGGGGTGGCTTCGGTTTGAATGAACATGGTTTTCTCCGGCATCGCCGGTTCAAGGCCGGCGCGTGAGCGATCCTTAGCAGATGGCGATGGCAGATGCACGGTCAAGGGGCGCAGACCAGGGGTTCCGCAGTCGCATCAAGGGCCTATGGCAACAGGGCCCTACGACAATGCGTCGATATCCTGGTCGCTCAGATCGCCCGGCACGATGGTGACGGGAATCGGGAACGAGCCGACCGTCTTGGCCATCGTGGTGATGATCGGGCCGGGGCCTTCCGCGCCGGGGTTGGCCGCCAGCACCAGCATCGAGATATCGGCGTCCTTGTCGATGACGTCGAGGATCTGGTCGGTCGGGTCGCCCTCGCGGATCACGCGCTCGGGCGTGATCGCGGCGATGCCGTTGGCGCGGCCGGCCGCACGATCGAGCGCGGCGTTGGCCTCCTCATGCGCCTCGGCGCGCATGACTTCCGCGACCCCCAGCCATTGCTGATTCTGGTCCTCGGTCTCGATGATGCGCAGCATCACCACGCCGCCGCCGACGCGTACTGCCCAGCGGCTGGCGTAATAGACCGCGCGGTCCCATTCCGCGGTGTCGTCAACGATGACAAGACATTTCGGCTTGTGACCGGTCTCGTAGCTTCGTCGCTGGGTGGTCATGCATGTCCCGATGCTGCGCCAGGCAGGCTACATGCTGCCACGGCGCGGCCATCCTCGACAAGCGGCGGCAAGAGCGCGTATTCCGCAAAAGCGGATACCGGTTTTGCATCGCAATCAAGTTTACGCAGATTGCGTAGACTTATCTGCGGTAGAATACGCGCAGCTAGTAGAGTGCGCTGCGTCAATCGTGGCAAAGGCATGAAAAGCTAGATCTTGCGCACGAAACCGACGATGTCCTTTGTCGCCTTCATGGTTTCAGCGGCGATGGCGCGGGCACGGTCGGCGCCTTCGACCAGGATGGAATCGACGTGGCCGGGGTCGGCGACCAGCCGTTTCATCTCCGACGCGATCGGCGACAGTTTGGCGACGCAGAGTTCGACCAGCGAGTTCTTGAAGTTCGAAAACTGCCCGCCACCGAATTCGCCGAGCACCTCGGACTTGGTGCGGCCCGCCAGCGCGGCATAGATCCCAACCAGATTGTCGGCTTCGGGACGCGCCTCGAGACCCTTTTCCTCCGACGGCAGGGGTTCAGGGTCGGTCTTCGCCTTGCGGATCTTCTGCGCGATGGTGTCGGCATCGTCGGTGAGATTGATCCGCGAATTGTCCGATGAATCGGACTTCGACATCTTCTTGGTGCCGTCGCGCAACGACATCACCCGTGTCGCCGGGCCGGTGATCAGGGGCTCGGGCTGGGGAAAAAACGATCCGTCGGCAAAACCGTGGCTGCGGATCGAGTCGCCGAAGTCGTTGTTGAATTTCTGCGCGATGTCGCGCGATAGTTCAAGGTGCTGTTTCTGGTCCTCGCCGACCGGCACATGGGTGGCGCGATAGAGCAGAATGTCGGCGGCCATCAGCACCGGATAGTCGTAGAGACCCACGGAAGCATTCTCGCGATCCTTGCCGGCCTTTTCCTTGAACTGCGTCATGCGGTTGAGCCAGCCCACCCGCGCCACGCAATTGAAGATCCACGCCAGCTCGGCATGCCCGGACACCTGGCTCTGGTTGAAGACGATATGCTCCTTCGGATCGATGCCGCTGGCGATGAAGGCCGCGGTCACTTCGCGGGTATTGCGCGCGAGTTCGGTCGGGCCGCCCCACACCGATACCGGCTGCGTCAGCGCGTGCATGTCGACCACGCAATAGAGGCAGTTGTGGGTTTCCTGCAGCTTCACGAAGTTGACGATCGCGCCGAGGTAATTGCCGAGATGCAGATTGCCCGTCGGCTGGACGCCCGAAAAAACCCGCTCAACGAATGCCATTGTCAGCTTCCCGCGCCTGCCTGTTTTCGCGCCGCCAATTGCCAATAGGCACGCTGGCGCCGTCAATTGCCAATAGGCGCTCTGGCGCCGTCAATTGCCACGAGGATATCAGTCGCGCAAGTCGGAGGTCGTGGTTTGTCTGACCGCGTTAGCTGCTTCACCCCAACGGATGACGCCGAACAGGGCCAGAAGCAGGCCGTAAACCGCAATTCCGCCCGATATCAGCACCGCCAAAACAACAGCCTGCGCGAGGCCATGGGTATCAACGGCGAGCGGCAGCGCAAACCTCGCCGTCAGCCACAATAGCCCACCCATTGCCAGCGCCGCCGCGACGATGCGCGGCAGCCGCCGGCGCGCCGCGGCATCGATTGAAAATCCGAATGTCGCCGCGCCACGCCGGATCAGGGAAAACGCGCTGCTCCATGCCCCAACAGCGATGCTGGCCGCGACGCCACCAGCGCCGAACAACTGGCCGAGCACGAAAGCCAGCATGATCGCGATCACGAATCCCTTTGTTGTCGCCAACAGTGGCGTCGGCGTATCGTCGCGCGCGAAGAATGCCGGCGACAGCGCCTTGACCAGCGCGTGCGCGGGCAGGCCGAGCGCCAGCCACATCAGCGCCTGCGCGGTGGCCACCGTATCTGATGCGGTAAAGACGCCATGTTCGAACAGCATCCGCACGGTGGGCGCGCTGAGCACGATCAATCCCAGCGTCGCCGGTAGAGCCAGCCCAACTGCGAGTTCGAGACCGCGCGATTCCGCGTGTGCGACTGCGTTTCGATCGCCGCCGCGCAATGCGCGCGTCAGCTCGGGCACCAGCACGGTGCCCATGGCAACGCCGACAATGCCGAGCGGCAGTTCGATCAGGCGGTTGGCGAAATAAAGCCACGACACCGCCGATGGCGACGACGACGCGATCACGGCACCGGCGACGACAAGCAATTGCGGCGAGGCACTGGCGATCATGCCGGGGATCGCCCTGCCGAGAAAGCCGCGCATGTCAGCGTCGAACGCGATGCGCAGCGGCAACGCGAAGCCGCCGTCACCGCGGCGCAGCAGCAGGATCAGCAATTGAAGCAGCCCGGCGACGCCGACCGTGGCGGCCACAGCCAGCGCGGCATAATGAGCATCCTGCCGCCAGCCGAGCAGCGCGATCATCACGGATATCAGCGCGATGTTGAACAAAAGCGGCGAGAACGCCGTCAGCGCAAAACGGGCCTGCGCGTTCATCAGCGCCATCATCACCGTAGCTGGTCCTGCGAAGGCAAGATAAGGCAGCATCAAACGGGCATCGTCGACGGCGAGCTGCAATGTCGGATATCCGGCAAAGCCCGGCGCGAGCGCAGTAATGACAAATGGCATCAACAGGCCGATCAGCGCTGCCGCGACGATCAGCGCCGCGCTGACGGTGCCGAGTACGCGGCCCGCGAATGCGGCTGCCGCCACAGCGCCATCGGCATCGCGCACGCGCAGCCAGGCCGGCACCAGCGCCGCGTTCATTGCGCCTTCGGTCAACAGCCTTCTCACGACATTGACCAGCTGAAACGCGACCAGGAACGCGTCCGCGACGGGGCCGGTGCCGAGCAGCGCCGCGATCATCGAATCGCGCGCGAAGCCGAGCAGCCGCGAGGCCAGCGTGCCCGTGGAGACGGTGAGGAAGGAACGGATCATGAAGGCTTGTATAGAGCATGATCCGGAAAAGTGGGCACCGGTTTTCCGAACAGATCATGCTCAAACAAAGAGACCGTCGCTTGCTGGCAGTAGTGCCCCGTTTCCGAAGTTCGTAATGTCTTGGGGAGCCTCTGATACGAACTTCGGAAGCAAAGGGGCACTACCAATTCATAATTTCTAGTGCCGCTTTCGATTTGAAGTTCCTGTTGCGAACTCGCGGCATCCAGTGCAGGAACTTCAAATCGGCGGACTGGTACTGACTATGTGAGATCGATGAGTCGCTTGCTGCCCATGCTTCGAGACGCTCGCGCCGCTCGCTCCTCAGCATGAGGTTGTTGTGCTTCAACGGGTTAAACCTCATCCTGAGGAGGCCACGAAGTGGCCGTCTCGAAGGATGGGCAGCAATACCAATTTGTGATTCCAGGCACCAGGTCGATCGTGATAGGCCGCTGCAATCGCCGCAACAGGACAGATGAATGACTTCAGCGAAATACGACGTGCTCGGGATAGGCAATGCGATTTTCGACGTATTGGTGCAGACCGACGAGGGCTTTCTTGGCCGCCACGGCATGACCAAGGGTGGCATGGCGCTGATCGACGAGGCCCGCGCCACATCGATCTACCGGGATATGGGTCCGGCGACGGAGATGTCCGGCGGCTCGGCGGCCAACACCATTGTCGGGATCGCCAATCTCGGCGCACGGGCGGCCTATGTCGGCAAGGTCAAGAACGACCAGATCGGGCGGCTTTACACCCACGACATCCGTGCCGCAGGGGTCGCCTTCGAGACCATGCCCGCGGCTGACGGCCCCGCCACCGGCTGTTCCTACATTCTGGTGACGCCGGACGGCGAGCGCACCATGAACACCTATCTCGGCGCGGCGCAGGAGCTGATGCCCGGCGATATCGACGCCGCCCAGGTGGCGGCATCGAGCGTCGTCTATCTCGAAGGCTATCTCTGGGATCCGAAGAACGCCAAGGAGGCCTTTGTGAAGGCCTCGACCATCGCGCATGATGCGGGCCGGCAGGTCGCGCTGACCTTGTCGGATTCGTTTTGCGTCGATCGTTATCGCGGCGAATTTCTCGACCTGATGCGCAATGGCACGGTCGATCTGGTTTTCGCCAACGAGTCCGAATTGCATTCGCTGTACCAGACTTCGGATTTCGATACCGCGCTGAAGCAATTGCGCGTTGACGTGAACCTCGGTGTCGTCACCCGCAGCGAGAAAGGTTGCGTGGTGGCCTCACCGGACGGCCTCACATCCGTGCCGGCATTTCCGATCGACAAAATGGTCGATACCACCGGCGCCGGCGATCTGTTCGCCGCCGGGTTCCTGTTCGGCCTGGTGCGCGGCGCCGGTCATGAAAAGGCCGGGCGGTTGGGGGCGCTCGCCGCGGCCGAAGTGATTCAGCATATCGGCGCGCGGCCGCAGACCTCGCTGAAAGAATTGGCGAAGGCGAACGGGCTGCCGGTGTAG
>JBGQCE010000191.1:0-6708 GCA_041495185.1 Bradyrhizobium sp. | reverse complement strand
TGGTGACGACACGGCCCTGCAGATAAAACTCGCGCGCTTCAGCTGGCGAAAGCGTCTCGTAAGGCGGACGGCCGGCTTCCTGAAATGCCTTGAATACGGCGGCGGCATCGGGATCGAGGGTAACGGGCATGGTAAGAAGACCTGTTGATGTTGATACTTGCTTGTCATTCCGGGGCGCGCAAAGCGCGAACCCGGAATCTCGAGATTCCGGGTTCGATGCTTCGCATCGCCCCGGAATGACGACCTCTAGCCTGCGGTTCGTCCGCCGTCGACGGTGTAGGCGGAGCCCGAGACATAGCTTGCTTCGTCGGAAGCAAGGAACGCCACGATGGAGGCGACCTCCGAGGCATGGCCGAGCCGGCGGGCCGGAATTCGTTCCACGATCCGCTCATTGGGAACCGGCGCGTTGCCGGGATTGCGGCCCTCGATGATCGCGCTCAGCATGCGGCTGTCGATCAAACCGGGGCAGACGCAATTCACGCGCACGCCGGTCGCGGTGCATTCCCACGCGGCGCTCTTGGTGAGCCCGATCACCGCATGTTTGCTGGCGCTATAGACCGCGATGTGCGGCGATCCCATCAGGCCGGCAATCGATGCGGTGTTGATGATGCTGCCCTTGTCCTGTTTCAGCATCACCGGCAGCACGTGCTTCATCCCCAGGAACACGCCGACCACGTTGACGTCGAGTACCCTGCGAAACGTCTCCAGCTGATATTTGGTGATCGGCGCGACGTCGCCCTCGATGCCGGCGTTGTTGTGGAACACATCGATGGTGCCGAACTGGTCGACGGTAGCGCGGACATAGTCGGCGACCTCGTCTTCATCGGTGACATCGGCGGTGAGCGCGAGGGCCTGTGCCGAAGCCGGCAAGCCCTTGATCGCGGCTTGCAGGTCGGCCGCCTTGCGGTCGACTGCGACAATACGCGCGCCGCGCTCGGCCAGAAGCCGGATGGTCGCGGTGCCGATCACGCCGGCAGCGCCGGTGACGACGGCGACCTTGCCATCCAGGCGAATTCGATCGGGCATGTCGGGTGTTTCCTCTGGCTCGTCCGGTTGCCCCGGATTTCTGGTGGTTCGGCGCGTGGCGCGCGAACGTTCATCGATCGGACTATTTCATCCGGGGCGCGGGCTGGCTAGTGCTCCGAGGAGGGCAGAAACCGCCCTTTCCCCGCCGTATTCGCCGTGTTAACCGGGGGTCCTGCGAGCGGCGGATAAGTCTGTAGGATGTCGCGAGCCCGATTCGCCAGTTAAAGCCGCGAGATGTTTCGAACCATTGCCCTGACCGGTTTTGCGGCCCTCTTTGCCGCCACTACGATCGCGCTTGCGCCGCCCGCGCGCGCGCAGATCGGCAATATCTTTTCCGATCCCGTGCCGCGCCCGCCCGGCAACATTCCCCGCGGCAATCAGCAGCAGCAACCCGACGACGACGAGGAAGTGCCGGAATTGCCACGGGGCCGCGTGCTGCCGACGCCCAACCGTCCGCTGCCGGGGCAGGGCGTACCTGCACCGGGAGCCGTGCAGTCGCAACCTCTGGCGCCGCCACCCGGCACCACCATCATTCCCCAGAATACCCCGCCGGGCATCGCGGTCGCGCCGCCGCAACCCGGCCAGGGCGTCGCGGTGGCGCCGCCGGGTGGTAATCCGCTGCCGGGATTGCAGCCCGGACAGCGCCAGCCCAAAGGCGTGCCGCAATCGCCGGCGACGTTGCAGCCCGGCGACGAGGTGGTCACCGAGCCGCCGGCGCAGAAGATCGTCAACAAGAAGGCGAGCTTTTCGGGGCTGGACAAGATCACCGGACGCATCATCAATTTCGATGAAGACATCGGCGAAACCGTCCAGTTCGGCGCGCTGCGGGTCAAGACCGACGCCTGCTACACGCGTCCGGCAACGGAAGCCGCCAACACCGACGCCTTTGTCGAGGTCGACGAGATCACGCTGCAAGGTGAGGTGAAGCGGATTTTTTCAGGCTGGATGTACGCGGCGAGCCCCGGCCTGCACGGCGTCGAGCATCCGATTTACGACATCTGGCTGACCGACTGCAAAGTCCCTGACGCCACCGTCGTCAGCGCACAGCCCGAGCCGCCGAAACCGCCGCCGCCGCCACCCCCGCCGAAGCGCGCGCCGCCGAAGCAGGTCCAGCGTCCGTCGCCGCCGCCTCAGCCGCAATTCCAGCAGCAGCCACCACCGCCGCCGCCCCCGCAACGGCCTGGCGGTCTGTTCGGTGGAATTTTCGGGAACTAGGCGCTAGCCGCGCTCCGCGATAATCTCGAGCGCTCGCGTACCGCTGATCGGACGATCGACTGGCAATTTGTAAAAATCCGCTTCGCCCCTGATCGCCTTGTCGAGCAGCGCAGTATAGCGCCGGCGCGCGATTTCGACCGCGCCAAAGCTGCGCAAATGTTCCGTCACATATTGCGTATCGAGCAGCTCGAAGCCACCCGCGATCAGCCGCGCCACCAGATGCACCAGCGCCACCTTCGAGGCGTCGCGGGCGCGGTGAAACATGCTCTCCCCGAAGAAGGCGCGGCCGAGGCTGACCCCGTAGAGTCCGCCGACCAGGTCGTCATTCTCAAAGACTTCGACGCTGTGGCAATGCCCGCGTTCGTGCAAGCCGATATAGAGATCGCGGATGCGCTTGTTGATCCAGGTGTCGTCGCGGCCTGCTTGCGGCGCGGCACAGCCGGCGATAACGGCCTTGAAGGCGGTATTGACGGTGACGGTGAAGGCATCCGAGCGTACCGTGCGCGCCAGGCGCGAGGAGATGCGAAAGCCGTCGAGCGGGATAATGCCGCGCATTTCCGGTTCGACCCAGAACAGGGTCGGATCGTCGGCGCTCTCGGCCATCGGGAAGATGCCGCAGGCATAGGCGCGCAGCAGCACTTCGGGCGTGATTTCGGAAGAGGCGGAGTCGCGTGATGTCATGCGGACAGGATAGCAGGGCGAAGGCCGGCATGCGAAGGGGCAGACCAACAATGCAAGGCTTCGCAATTTCTTCGCAGGTCTAACGGCCGCTTATCCGCCCGGCTAGCCGGCCAGATACTGCTCGAGCCAGTGGATGTGATAATCGCCGTCGATAATGGCGGGTTCCCGGACCAGCGCCCGAAACAGCGGCAGCGTGGTCTCGATGCCTTCCACCACCATTTCGTCGAGCGCGCGGCGCAGCCGCATCAGGCACTCGCCGCGGGTCTTGCCATGGACGATCAGCTTGCCGACCAGCGAGTCATAATAAGGCGGGATGACGTAGCCCTGGTAGACGGCGGAATCGATCCGCACGCCGAGGCCGCCCGGCGGGTGGTATTGCAGGATCTTGCCGGGCGAGGGCCGGAAGGTCACGGGGTTTTCGGCGTTGATGCGGCATTCGATGGAGTGGCCGTTGATGACGACCTCATCCTGCGTCACCGGCAGATCGCCGCCGGCGGCGATGCGGATCTGCTCCAGCACGAGGTCGATATCGGTGATCATCTCGGTGACGGGATGTTCGACCTGGATGCGGGTGTTCATCTCGATGAAATAGAACTCGCCGTCCTCGTAGAGAAACTCGATGGTGCCGACGCCGAGATACTTTATATCCTGCATCGCCTTGGCGCAGGTCGCGCCAATCTTGGCGCGCGCCGCGGCATCGAGCGCAGGCGAGGGGCCTTCTTCCCAGACCTTCTGATGGCGCCGCTGCAGCGAGCAATCGCGCTCGCCGAGATGGATGGCGCCGCCGCGGCCATCGCCGAGCACCTGGATTTCGATGTGGCGCGGCTTCTGCAGGTATTTTTCGAGATAGACCGAGGCATCGCCGAAGGCCGATCTGGCTTCGTTGGCGGCGGTGGACAGCGCCAGCATCAAATCGTCAGCGGTCAGCGCGACCTTCATGCCGCGTCCGCCGCCGCCTGACGCCGCCTTGACCAGCACCGGAAAGCCTATTGCTTGCGCGATCGCCATCGCGTCGTCGTCGGGCCCGACGGCGCCGTCGGAGCCGGGCACCACGGGAATGCCGAGCTTCCTGGCGGTCTTCTTGGCCTCGATCTTGTCGCCCATCAGGCGGATGTGTTCGGCCTTCGGTCCGATGAAATGCAAATTGTGATCGGCGAGGATTTCGGCAAAGCGGGCGTTTTCCGACAGAAAGCCGTAGCCGGGATGCACCGCGTCCACGCCGGTGATCTCGCAAGCCGCAAGCAGCGCCGGCACATTGAGGTAGCTGTCCTTCGACGGCGGCGGGCCGATGCAGACGCTCTCGTCGGCGAGGCGCACATGCATGGCGTCAGCGTCGGCGGTGGAATGCACCGCGACCGTCGCGATGCCGAGTTCCTTGCACGCGCGCAGGATGCGCAGGGCAATCTCGCCGCGATTGGCTATCAGGATCTTGTCGAACATGTTGTCCTAGGTAGCGAGTAGCGAATGGCGAATAGCGAATGGTGAGAACGAAAACTATTCGCTATTCGCTACTCGCCATTCGCAGTCTTACTCAATAATCACCAGCGGCTCGTCGAATTCGACCGGCTGGCCGTCCTCGACAAGTATCTGCGTCACGGTGCCGGCGCGCGGGGATGGAATCTGGTTCATCGTCTTCATCGCTTCGATGATGAGAAGCGTCTGTCCGACCGACACCTTGGCGCCGACTTCGACGAACGGCTTGGCGCCGGGCTCGGACGCCCAATAGACGGTGCCGACCATCGGCGAGGGCACGACGCCCGGGTGCTTGGCGACATCGGCGACATCGACCGGCACTGCTGCCGGCGCGGAAGCGGGGGCGACCTGAAAGTTCGACGGCATCGATGCTGCGATGCTGATGTTGCGCGCGACCCGCACCCGAAGGCCGGCGCGCTCGATCTCGATCTCGGTGAGGCTGGTCTCGTCAAGCAAAAGTGCGAGTTCGCGGATAAGCGCACTATCGTCGCTTTTGAATTTTGCTTCTGGCTTGTTGTCAGGCTGGCGCGCCATGATCTTGATCCGGAACTTTCCAAAGGGGTGACGGGCGGATATGTCAGGCTTTTGCCTTGGCGCCGATCCTTGCGGCAAGGCCATTGATCGCGAGCCGGTAACCGTCGATGCCGAAGCCGCAAAGTGTAGCGAAGGCCGCGCGCGCGGTGAAGGAATGGTGACGGAAATTCTCGCGGGCGTGAATATTGCTGATGTGCACCTCGACGGTGGGAATTTTCACCGCCACCAGAGCGTCATGCAGCGCGATCGAGGTGTGCGAATAGCCGGCGGCATTGATGATAATCCCGGCCGCCTTCTTGGCATGCGCCTCGTGGATGAAATCGATCAGTTCGCCTTCGCGATTGGACTGCCTGCAATTAGCCTTCAGGCCGAATTGCGCCGCGGTCTGCGCGCAAAGTTTCTCGACGTCGCCGAGCGTCGCATGGCCGTAGGTCTCGGGCTCGCGGGTCCCCAGCAAATTGAGGTTCGGGCCGTTGAGCACGTAAATCGTCTGGGCAAGAGCCATCCAAATCCCGGGCAATGTGGCGGTAGGTGGCGGGGTTATAGGTAACAACAGGCCCAAGGGGAAGCCTTTAGGCCGTCTTGGGCAACCCTCAAATGCCTCATCCAATTCGTAAAAAGGCGCGCGGAACCTGCGGAAACCACTCGTTAACCAATGTTGGGGATGACCAACGGCAAGGCTCGCCACCGGGACTTGCCGCGGCTGCACGAAAAAGGGGCGGGCCATCTGCCCGCCCCGAACCCGTTGCCAACGTCTGGATTTTAGACGTCAAGCACTGCCACGATCTCGAGCGTGCGCGGATTCACCACGACGATCTGATTGCCGACGAGGAACATCTCATATCCGCGCCAGTCCGGATAGATCGTGACGATTTCCACCGGCAGCGGGTGGAAGCCCACGTTGCGCGGAACGTGCGTCCCGACCGAAATCGAGAAGTTGATGTTCGTCGCCGGCCGGATGTTCTGCTGCTTGATCACAGTAGAGATCCTGGTGCGCTGCTCGGTCGAAAGTTTTGCGCCCGCGCCGGCCTGACCGGTCGTGATGGTCGCCTTGCTGTCCGCAGCACCCTTTGAGTCCGCGTTCATGTTGCCGTTGCGGCCTTCGGCTTTCATATCCTTGCCGGCGGCGCCCTTTTCATTCGTCTCCGAGCTCATGCTCTTCGACTTTTCACCCTTGATGTTGGTGTCCTGGGCGGATTTTTCGCCCTTCGGACCGGCCTTGATGTCGTCCTGAGCGCGCTGGTTCTTGCCGCCCGGGGGTTGCATTTTTTCGCCCGATTGGGTGGTTTTGGCAGCCGGCGCACCGCTATCCGTTGCGTCATTGCGATTCATCGGAGTTGCGGACGAAGGTGCAGCGCGCTCGGAAGACGGCGCGCTCTGCTGCACCGTGGAACCGGCAGCCGGTGCTTCGCGGCTCATCCCGGTTCCCTGTGCATTGGCGAAACCGGTTCCGGCGATCAGCGCCGCCACGGCAACAGAAATCATAAAGCGATTAGTCATCGAATATCTCCTGGGGTGTTTGCATTGCCCGCGCCGACAACGAAAGGAGATGGACTATGTTCCCTGATATCGGCGGTTCCACCGATTTTGTTTTGTGAATGCGCGATGAACCGCTTCGCCCCGGAATCTGCACAAGTGAAAAAGCCGGCAAGAACGCCGACCTTTCAATTCACCAATACAGCGACGCTTGATCGCTGAGAGAATCGCTCAGCACGTCGCCTTGCCGCAACGGGCGATGCCGATTTTTTCCTTGAGGTTGTCAAGGCCGACCGCGCCGAT
>JBGQCE010000190.1:0-6715 GCA_041495185.1 Bradyrhizobium sp. | reverse complement strand
CGTCGACCTCGAGCCCGATCATCGCGAACTGCCCGTTCAGGAACCGGAAGCTGGAATTGCGGGTGGCGGTGAAGCTGAAAAGCGTATCGGTCCAGTGCCGGACAGAAAGAACTTTCTCTCTATGGACTGCGCTCATGTGTTTTTGTTTTTCCGATTGCCTTGATGTAGAACGAACGAGTTGTTTGGCCTCAAGAGAGGCGAAAAACCCCTGCAACGATCGATGATTTAGCGTTTCAACTACGCCAATATCAGAGATAGTCAACAAGCGTTGAAGCGCAATTGAGGGTTCGAAATGACCATCGATTTATTCTGCAAACGGTTCGAAATATCTTCCTCGTGACCCCCGCTTACACGCAATTAACTTGCGGAAATCGACGTCTCTCCGGCAGTTAATTGCCGCGCACTCGATCAAAAATTTCGTTAAGAGATAGAAGATCAAACTGGAATGCCAGATCGCCGGATATTGCATGCGAGACTTGCGCGACTTTCGAACGGGAAAGCCGGACTTCTATCCGGACCAGGCGGTCTATGCGGAATACGCCTGCGCCGAATTCGGCCTCGCATTCGGAGATATCGACGGCGGAACGGGACTCGTGTTCAGCGTTGCTTCAAAAACCCGAAGCATTCATTTCGGCGCCGGGCGATGTTCATGGTATCCGCAGAACAACGCCACGGCGTCGACGCTGGCGTCGGACAAATATTTCACCGACAAAATTCTTGAACGCGCCGGCGTACCTGCGCTGGGCGGCGAGTATTTCTTCCTGCACGACCGGCATCGTGCCCATCGGCCCGCGGGTCACGAGCGCGAAGACGCGCTTGGGCATTTCAGGAAGCTGGGCGGGACAGCCTTCGTCAAGCCGCTATCGGGATCGCGCGGCGATTTTGCGCAGGCGGTCCACGACGAAGCCTCACTCGTTCGATATCTCCGCGAGGTTTCGCAATATTACGACGCGATATTAATCCAGCCAATTGTCGCGGGAACCGAGTACCGGGTTTTTGTGCTGGACGACGAGGTCCTCTACACGGCACGGAAATATCTGCCGTCTGTCCTGGGCGACGGCGCACTTACCATTCGCAAGCTGCTGGCCGCGCACGACGAAGGTTTGCGATCCCGCGGCCTGTCGCCGGTTTCCGTCGCAGACGACAGCTCGCTCGATATCGTGCTGCCCAGGGGCGAGCGTTGGGACATTCCCGGGCGGATGAATCTGGGCGCGGGGGGAACGATGGTTCTCGAAGCCCCTCGCTCCGCGGCGGCCTTCGGGCTGGCGAAGAAAGCCGCCCGCGCGCTCGGACTTCGCGTCGCCGCCGTGGACCTGTTCACCGATGTCGGCGGAGAGCCTGATGCGATGCGGGTGATCGAGGTGAACGCCAACCCGTCGATCCGGCTGCTGGAGCAATCCGGCCGGGGCGATCTGATCCTGAAAATCTGGCATCACACATTTTCCGCGATGGGACTATTAGGTGTTTGACCTTCCAAAATATGGTGACGGCGTTTGTCTGGCGCGGATGGCCGAACTGCTCGACGCGATCGCGGTGGATCGCACAAGGTTGCAGCGTATTTCAGTGGTTGTGACGGGGTCTAATGGCAAAGGCTCTACCGCTGCATTCTGCGCCGGTATCGGCCGCGCCTACGGCTTGCGAACCGGGCTGTTCACCTCGCCGCATCTGTTTTTCGTCAACGAACGTTTCCAGATCGATGGCGCGCCGGTTGGCGATGACGATCTGGCGCGCCTAAAGTCGCGGATCGGAGCCGCGATCGACGCAATTTCGCGGCGCAGGGGCGAAAAATTCGGAACCTTCGAAGCGATGTTCGCGTTGGCCTGCCTGCATTTCCAGGAGCGCGAATGCGATTTCGCGGTGTTCGAGGCCGGCATCGGCGGCCGCTACGATCCGGTACGTCTGGTCGGCGCACTCGCCACCTGCGTAACCTCGGTCGATTACGAGCATGTCGAACTGCTCGGCCACTCCCTGGAACTGATCGCTTCCGACAAGAGCGACGCCTGCGCATCCCAGGGCACGATCATCTACGGCGAGAATTGCAGAAGCTTGCGGCCCCATCTCCTCGAATATAATCGGCATCGTGGGATCACGAGCCTTTTTATCCGCGGCGAGATCGGGATCAGTAACGAATTCCTGTCGGCGTCAGGGCAGCGGTTCGATTTCCGGTTCGGAGCTTGCGAATCCCGGTTGCTTGAAATGAGCCTCAGCGGCGCGTTTCAATTCAACAATGCAGCCATCGCGGTCACCCTGTTCCTGCTATGGCTGGAACGTGTGCAGCCCAACGAGGCGCCCGGCAAAATCGAAACCGCGGTGAGATCGGGCCTCCGCGACATCAGCTGGCCCGGCCGCCTCGAAATTATCCAGCAAGACCCGCTCACCGTGGTCGACGTCGGCCACACCCCCGATGGCATCAGGCAATCGCTCGCAAGCCTCAAGGCGATCTATGGCGCCGAGGGCTGGATTCTTGTGGTCGGCGCGTCTGTCGACAAGAAGACCGGCGAGATCGTCGGCGCGCTGGCGCCGTCCTTCGACACGATCGTGTGCACGAGGGCGCACCACAAGGGCGCGGATGCGGAAAAGATTTCTGTCGCGGTACGCAAGTCCAATCCTCACGCCAATGTTCATATCGCCGCCACCATCGAGGACGCCGTCATTGCCAGCCACAGGCTCGCCACATCGCTTCACCGAAGGATATATGTAGCCGGCGGATTATTCCTCGCGATCGAATACGCGACTGTCGCGAAAGGCGGCCGCGCGCGGGATCTGAATTTCTTCTGATCGAGTTTGATTGCGCCTCCCCTCTCGGACATCGGCGCGTTTGCCACAATGTTCCCGTTGTGGAATGAACGCCCGCCGACTAGCGTCGTGGGTAGCGCACAATCAGTGCGGATGAGCGTTCGTGCGCGTCACCTGCATCAAGAACCGGCACATTGAGGAGGGAATGTCATGAACGGCACTGTCAATCGCCAGGTCTTGCTGGTTGAAAAGCCCACCGGAAAACTCGCTCCGGAACATTTCAAGATGTCCAAGGCAGCCATCCCGGAGCCGAAAGATGGCGAGGTGCTGTTGCGGGTGCGTTATATTTCGCTCGATGCCGCCAACCGGGCATGGATGCATGGCGCGACCTATCGCGCAGCGGTCGAAGCCAACACGGTCATGGCCGGCGCCGGCATCGCCGAAGTCGTGTCGTCGAAGGCACCCGGCCTTGCCCCGGGTGACATCGTGTTCAGCGGCGATACCGGCTGGCAGGATTACGCAGCCGTGCCCGCCAAACATCTGACCAAGATGCCGAAGGTCGAACCGATGACGCATCTATTGAGCGTGTACGGGATCGCCGGCCTCACCGCCTATTTCGGGCTGCTCGACATCGGCAAGCCGAAGGCCGGCGAGACTGTCGTGGTCTCGGCTGCCGCCGGTTCGGTTGGATCGATCGTCGGCCAGATCGCTAAAATAAAAGGCTGCCGCGTCGTCGGCATTGCCGGCGGCAAGGACAAGTGCAACTGGCTGACAACCGAACTCGGCTTCGATGCCGCGGTCGATTACAAGGACGGCGCGCTGTTCAAGGCGCTGCGGGCGGCGGCGCCGAAAGGCATCGATGTCTATTTCGACAATGTCGGCGGCGACATTCTCGAAGCATGCCTCGCGCAGATGAACAATCGCGGCCGGATCGCCTGCTGTGGCGCGATCTCGCAATATGACGGGGTGCCATCGGCGCATGGCCCGCGCGGCGTGCCCGGCCTGATCGTGGTGAAGCGCCTGATCATGCAGGGCTTCATCGTGACGGACTTCATGGATCAGCGCGACGAGGCGTTGAGCGACCTGCAATCCTGGGTCGCCTCCGGCAAATTGAAAGTTCAGGAGGATGTCATCAACGGCCTTGAGAATACGCCGAAGGCGCTGATCGGACTGCTCGCCGGCGAGAACCGCGGCAAGCGGATGATCAGGGTGTGATATTCGGAGGCCGGAATGGACCTATCTCGGACATCAGACCGATTAATAACTGGGTGCCTTCGGAAGGTGCTAGGTTGCACGCATGAGCTGGCCTGACCTTACGGAGGCGCAATGCGACGACGCGAGTTCATCAAGGTTCTTGGCGGCGTGGCGGCCGCTTGGCCGCTCGCCGCGCGGGCGCAGCAGCACTTCAGAATAGGGCTGCTCAATACAGGGGCTAGCACTTTCTTCATCGCGCCCTTCATGGGAAAGCTGGGGGAACTCGGCTACGTGGAGGGTAAGAACATCGTCGTAGAGCGGAAATTTGCGGAAGGGAACTCTGAGCGGCTGAAGGAATTCGCAGCAGACCTGGTGCGGCAGCAGGTGGATGTCATAGTGACCATTGGGGCGCCCGCCGGCTTTGCAGCCAAGCAAGCCACCAGCACGATCCCAATCGTTCTCGGAGCCATCAGCGACCCGGTCGGTGTCGGTCTTGTCGCGAGTCTCGCCCGGCCTGGTGGAAATGCAACTGGCAACTCGCTAATGGCGCCTGAACTGAGCGCCAAACGCCTCGAACTGCTTCGCATGCTGGCCCCCGGTATTTCCCGCTTTGCGATCCTGTGGGATTCGTCAAACCCCGGCATGGCGGAACGCGTCCGTGAAACAAAAGTCGCCGCCGATCAGTCGCACGTTCTGCTTCGCACCGTGGGGCCCAGAAATCTTGACGAGCTGGAGGCGGCGTTCGCTGAACTACTCAATCAGCGGCCTGACGCGCTGCTGGTAACAACCGAGACTTTCACGCGACAGCATCTCGCCCGTATTCTCGATTTTGCGAACCGAAACAAAATTCCAGCCATGTTCGAGGATAGCTCGTTTGTCGAGGCGGGCGGGCTCATGTCGTACGGGCCGGACTACGAGGAAGTTTTTCGGACAGCGGCTGTCTTTGTCAGCAAGATATTAAAAGGCGCCAAACCTGCCGATTTGCCGATCGAGCAGCCGACGAAATTTCAACTGGTCATCAATCTCAAGACCGCAAAGGCGATTGCGGTCGAGGTTCCGCCAACCCTGCTTGCCATGGCCAACCGGGTGATCGAATGAATTGACGCGACTTCCGCTAATGTCACTTTTCGGACTTGGCGCGACGTCTGACGTGAGTCCATAATGCGGTCCAAAGCGGACACCGGTCAGGCGTTGCTCTTGGAGTTTATGGGTACACGCATTAAAGGACGGATTTGAAATTGCAAATTCTCCGGGACCATTAGGGAGCAAGATCGTGCGTATCGCCGTGATCGGCGGAGGCCCCGGAGGTCTCTATTTCGCCTATCTCTGGAAAAAACGTCACCCGGACGCCCACATCGATCTGTTTGAGCAGAACGCCGCCGGCGCCACCTGGGGCTTTGGCGTGGTGTTCTCCGAACAGGCGCTTGAATTCCTGCGTGCCGACGACCCCGACACGGTCGACGCCATCACAGCGAGGATGGAGAGCTGGAAGAACATTACCCTCAATCTGCGCGGTGAAAGCGTCGAGATCGACGGCGTCGGCTTCTCCTCGATCGGCCGGCTTGACCTGCTCACCATCCTGCAGCAGCGCGCACGCTCCGTCGGCGTCACGCCACGATACGACACGCTGATCTCTTCGGTAGATCAGTTGACCGGTTACGACCTGATTGTCGCGGCCGACGGCCTGAATTCACTGGTGCGCCGCTCCTTCGAGGGCGATTTCGGCACCTCGCTGTCCTATTCGGCCAATAAATTCGCCTGGTACGGCACCACAAAGCGGTTCGAAACGCTGTCGCAGACCTTTGTCGAAACCGGGCTCGGCGCTTTCAACGCGCATCACTACCGATATTCGCCTGACATGAGCACATTCCTGGTCGAATGCGATTTGGCGACCTGGCAGCGTTACGGCTTCGCCGACAAGACGATCGAGCAATCGCAGGCGATTTGCGAGCAAGTTTTCGCTGCCACGCTCGGCGGCCATCCGCTGGTGTCGAACAAATCGGTGTGGCGCAACTTCCCGTGGATCTGGAACGAGCGCTGGTCGTTCAGGAATATGGTGCTGATCGGCGACGCCCTGCATTCGGCGCATTTCTCGATCGGATCGGGTACGCGGCTCGCCATCGAGGATGCGATTGCCCTTGGCAAGGCGCTGGAGGCGGAGCGGGATATTTCCACTGCGCTCCATCGTTACCAGACCGAGCGCAAGCCGATCGTGAAAAAGCTGGTGACGGCGGCGCGCACCAGTGCCGACTGGTACGAAAAATTTCCGGAGCATATGAAGCTCGGCCTGATGGATTTCGCCTATAGTTACATCATCCGCTCAGGCCGGATCGACGAAGAACGGCTGCGCGCGATGTCGCCGGCCTTCATGGCGCGATACGAGGCGTCAAAGCGTCCGCTGCAGCAACGCGAGACCAAACGATGACGCGCGAGATCGCCGACGGCGTCCCACTCGAAAACCCCGGCGCGCTGGAAATCGGCTTTACGATTCCGCAAGCGTACAACGCGAGCCGTATTCTGTTCGACAACCTCGGGAAAGGCCGGGGCGACCGGCTGGCGCTGACCGGCCCGGCCGGGACGCGCAGCTATGCGGAGCTTTGCGCGGAAGCTTCCCGGTGGGGACACGGCTTCCAGTCGCTGAGATTAAAGCGCGGCGACCGCATCCTGATGTTCCTGGACGACACGCCGGCCTATCCGGCGGCGTTTTTCGGCGCGGTTCGCGCAGGTTTCGTGCCGCTCTTGATCAATACGCTGACACCGCCTGACCTCTTACAGTTTTATCTTT
>JBGQCE010000189.1:0-6716 GCA_041495185.1 Bradyrhizobium sp. | reverse complement strand
GCTGAAGGGCGCAGCGTTGACCACGCCGGAAGGTCCAACCGTCGTCACCCAGGCGATCGGTCGCGGCAGGACGAATCCTGTCAGCACCTTGTAGCGCTCACGAGGCGTGAGATCGTCAGGGGCGTATTGCATTTTATATTCCCTGTTTGAGCGGGCTACTCTGGGCTGCAAATTCAACTGTCATCGTCCGCGAAGGCGGACGATCCAGTATTCCGAGAAATCTCAGGCTCGCTTCGAAGCCGCGGCGTACTGGATACCCCGCCTGCGCGGGGTATGACCGAGCAAGGTACGATTCCGCCAAACCAGAACCTGCTCTAAACCTACGGCATGCTCAGTTCGTGGCGGCCGACGACCATCCAGTGAACTTCGTCGGGGCCGTCGGCGAAACGGAGGTGGCGCACGTCCGTGTACATCTCGGCGAGCGGAGTCCATTGTGAAATCCCGGTTGCCCCGTGCATCTGGATCGCCTGGTCAATGATTTTGCAGGCGCGATCGGGCACCATGGCCTTGACCATACTGACCCAAATGCGCGCTTCCTTGTTGCCGAGCACGTCCATCGCCTTGGCGGCCTTCAGCACCATCAACCGCATCGCCTCGATTTCACAGCGCGCCTGCGCGATGATCTGGAGATTGCCGCCGAGATGCGCGATCTTCTTGCCGAAGGCTTCGCGCGTCAGGCCGCGCGCGACCATCAGATCGAGCGCCTTTTCCGCCTTGCCGATCGTCCGCATGCAGTGATGGATGCGGCCCGGCCCGAGGCGGAGCTGCGAGATCTCGAAGCCGCGGCCTTCGCCAAGCAGGATGTTGTCCTTGGGCACCCTGACATTGTTGAAGCGCAAATGCATGTGCCCGCGCGGGGCATGGTCGTGCCCGAACACGTGCATCGGTCCGATGATCTCGACGCCCGGCGTATCCTTGGGAACGAGAATCTGCGACTGCTGCTTGCTCGGCGCTGCGTCCGGATTGGTTTTCACCATCACGATCATGATCTTGCAGCGGGGATCGCCGAGACCGGAGATGTAGTATTTCTCCCCGTTGATCACCCATTCGTCGCCGACGAGTTTTGCCGTCGTCGAAATATTCTTGGCATCGGACGACGCGACATTGGGTTCGGTCATGGCGTAGGCGGAGCGGATTTCGCCGTTCAGCAGCGGCTTCAGCCACTTTGCCTTCTGCTCGGGCGTGCCGACGCGCTCGATCACTTCCATGTTGCCGGTATCGGGCGCCGAGCAGTTCATGGTTTCCGAGGCCAGCGGACTTTTTCCGAGTTCGGCGGCGATATAGGCATAGTCGAGATTCTTCAGGCCTTCGCCGGTCTCCGCATCAGGCAGGAAGAAATTCCACAAGCCCACCTCCTTGGCCTTGGCCTTTGCTTTCGCCAGCACGTCGAGCTGGCCCGGCGTAAAGCTCCAGCGATCAGTCTTGTTCTCACCATGCCGGTAGAACTCAACCGACATCGGCTCAACCGTTTCCCGGATGAATTTCCGCACATGGTCGTAGAGCGGGCGGACCTGATCCGACATGCGCAGGTCGTTGAGTTCATCGTCCGGGTTCAGGCCGTACGACGTCATTCGGGGCACGTAGACGTGTTTCATGCAGCAATCCTCCCATTCGCGCAGATCGTTTCTTCCCGCCATCGCCGGGCGACCTGTCTGCTTGCTGTCGACAATCTATAGCGTTTTCAAGCGAAGCGGATACCGGTTCGCGTAAAGAAAACGCGTCAAAAAAACACCAGAGCCCTGGTTCTGATACATCAGAACCAGGGCCAGACGCTCGGTCAACCTTTGCAACAAGGTCCGAAAAGCGCCGGCGAGCGACCTTGCCTCAAAAATTCACGCGATTTGAGATGGCGCCGTCGACGACCAGATTTGAACCGGTCGTAAACGAGGAGGCGGGGCTTGCAAGGAATACGGCCGCGTTCGCAACCTCCTGCGGCGTGGCCATGCGGCCGGTCGGATTGCGCGCGAGCGCGTCCGCGTATCGCTTGGGCATGTTCTGCTCGACCGTGTTCCAGATGCCCCCCTTGAAATAGACGGTGCCCGGAGACACGACGTTGACGCGGATTTTCTTGCCGGCGTATTGACGCGCAAGTCCCTTCGCCATGTGTATCAGCGCCGCCTTGATCGGACCGTACGAACCGGCGGCATCCGCCTGTGCCGCCGAAATCGACGAAATGATAATAAACGCTGCGTCGCCGTTCTTCTCGCCGCTGGCTTCGAGGAACGGACGAGCAGCCTCGAATGCGTTCACAGCGCCCAACACATCGAGCCGAAAATTCTGCTCCCATGACGCGGCATCTCCGCCTTGCGCCATGGCGCCGGCATTGGAGAACAACATGTCGATGCCGCCGAGCTCGCCAGCGACGTTGGCGATCCATGATTTCAGCGCGGTGCCGTCGGTAATATCGACGGACGCACCGGTTGCCCGCACGCCCCTGGTTTGCAACTCCGCTACAGTGGACATGACCTGTTCCGGGTTGCGGGCGCAGACCGCCACGCCGGCTCCTTCGCCGGCAAGCGTGCCTGCAATCGCGCGTCCGATGCCGCGCGTGCCCCCGAGCACAACGGCATTTCTTCCTCTCAAACCCAGATCCATTGGTGTTCCCCTGTTCGCCCGCCTGCATGCATCGTAGCGGCTCAGGCAGACTTAAAGAAGTCTTCGACCCGCGCAAGGGCGATAATACCAAAAGTCCCGTCAAGCATTTGATAGCCCCCTGATTGACCATCATGAGGTTTGAATTGAGAGCCGCCTCCGGGCAGTCTTTTTGTCTGGCTAGCGCGCGCCTTTCAACGTGCACGATGTTGAGCAAGTGGTCATCGTCCCACTCTCACATTTGATGCAGGCATCGATGCACTGATCGAGCGCCTTTGGATTGTAAGAGGGATAGAGCTTCAGCGCGCACGAATTTGTCGAGGCCCCCCCATCAGGTTCGGGCGAACACGTGGCCAGTAATAAACCTGCGGCTAAAACAGCGATGCCTCGCATGAAGCCTCAATTCCGTTCGTCTGCCGAATCGTGTTCTTCTACGCCTCGATCCCCGCCAACAAGCTGAAAGTGTTCATTTAACACAGATTTCGCCACGCTGCGACCATGTCAGCATGGCTTATCCCCGAAAGCGACCGTCATGCGGAATGATTTCACCAGCCGCCCGCCGCTTCAGTTTCATTAGGGGTTTACCAATCCCATAAATGAGCCCTTAAATCATAGGAGCGCAGAATGCCGGCATTGAGTCCAGGGGCATTTCATGATCGAAGAAAAAGTAAGAATCAAATGCACGAAATGCTCGCAGATATTCCGTGAGCGGGCGCAGCGAATCCGCAACGGGTACCAGACGAACTGCCAACACTGCAATAGGCTGATTACGTTCGATTCCAGTTCGGAAGATAGAAATATCCGCCGGGCTCTGATGAGCGCCAAGGAAGTGCGAATGGCACTTGAAGCCCGGCCCAAGACCGAAAGTCCGGCGCAAGGCACGGTCGCTGATCGCAGTCAGTACTAGCTTGTCACTGCGTGGCTGCGGGATGTCCGCTCTGCCCCCGATAGCCGGCGAATCATTGCATCGCAGCGAAACGACGCGATGTGCCAAAAGCGGAAGTCATCCGGCGAAGATAATGCCAGCGCCAAGCACCGCGAGAATGGCTCCGAGCCAAGCCGACAATGGTGGCGGGTCACCACTCATAATCCATATCATCGGAAGCATCACGACCGGTGCCATTGAACTGAGAACGGCGACTATCCCGGCGTCGTAGCTGCGCAATGCATAGAGCTGAAGGCTGACAGCAGCGATGTATCCGACAAATCCTGGCAGCATCGCACGAAGCACAACACTGGGCGTTCGCTTTGTCGGAATTTCGAAGGCTTCTGCGGGCCATAGAGCCACAACCGAAATCACCAAGGCTCCTCCTCCGGTACGCAGTGCGGTCGCCGCAAGGGGGTCAGTCCCCGCCAACAGTGCGGGCTTCAAAGCAATAAGTCCGACGGCATTACAGATCGCAGCGAAGAGTCCAAGTGCAATGACGGCTGCAAGAGAGCCCTGGACTGCCTCGATGCGGTGTTGGCCACGCCGACCAAACAAGATTGCGAGAAGCAAGCCACCGAAGGCCAGTCCAACGCCAATGAGCTTGCGAGGCGACATCAACTCCCCAAGGAACAAGAACCCCAGCAGCGCAGCGAACGGAGCGCTCATGCTCACGAGCAGCTGCATGCGTCGCGGCCCGCCCCGCCTCAGGCAGGCGATCATCGCGAGATTAGTGAAGACTACGCCGATCAGGCTGGCTGCCACGAACGATGGCCAGTGCACCCAAGTAACGCTTTGCCAGCCATTGAGCGCCGTGACAATGACGATCAAGAGTGCGAATGAACTGATCAACTGCGTTCTTGTGAACTCGAATGCGCCGAGCTGTGTCGCAGGGCGATGAGCTATCAAGGAACCGACCGCCCAACACAAAGAAGCGCCGAGTGCTGCAGCGAGCGCAATAATGGGCATCCGGTGTACTCCTGATGGAGCTACAGATAGAGTAGTGACATCCGTAGCACCTGACAGTGAGAAATGCTACCAATTTAGTAGCAAGAGGATGCCCCTCATGAGCCAAACTCCAAAACCCGGGAGACCTGTCCGAGGCTCGCGATCAGGTGTCCCTGTCATGGCGCTGTTGGACTTGTTGGGGCGACGCTGGGCAATGGGCGTTCTGTGGAACCTCAGCAAAGGTCGACCCTGCACCTTCCGGGAGCTGCAAGAACGTTGCGAAGCGATATCGCCTACGGTTCTCAATTCGCGTCTGAAAGAGCTGCGTGAAGCAGGCTTGGTCGAGCATTCGCACGAGGGTTATCACGCCACACCGACTGGACATGAACTTTATGCCCTTCTCGTTCCTCTCGGGGTTTGGGCGAAAAAATGGGCAGCGAAGTTACCGGCGTAAGTCATTCCTGGGATAGTGGCAACGAAGCGCACCAAGCTGCGGCAGTTGTGTCGCTGGGCACTTCGCCTTCCGGTCATTTTGGTCGATTTTGGCATGTCCGCAGCATGTCCGGTTACGGGATAATCTCGGAAATGCCTATTGTCCGGGTTTGCTGTTGATGGCGCTTTGGACGTGATTCAAGCTCCAAAACAGGAGGCTCGAATCATGCGGTACGAACTCAGCGACTATGAGTGGTGCCTCATTAACCCGATGCTTCCGAATAAGCCGCGATTGGCCACGAATTACCCGTTCGCACGGTGCGCGTCCTCATTTTTCAACCCACAGAATCGCTGAACCACTCATAACGGATCCTATCCTGTCAGATGGTGTCTGCTTTCACGCATGTCTGGATCGAGTTTGCGTGCAACGGCAAGCGGTGTCCCTATTCGATGACATCGTCGGCTCGGGCAAGCAGTGAGGGCGGGACCGAAAGGCCAAGGGCCCTGGCAGCCTTTAAGTTGATGACCAGCTCAAACTTGGTGGGCTGCATAACAGGCAGGTCGGCTGGTTTCTCGCCCTTAAGAATCCGACCGGCGTAGTTGCCAACCTGTCGATACGCATCGGCAAGGCTCGCTCCATAGCTCATCAAGCCGCCGGCCGCAGGAAAATCCCGGATATGGTAGATCGCGGAAACCCCGGTGCGCGCGGCAAGCGCCGTGAGCTGATCTCTTCGGGAGTCGAAGAAGGGATCATTTGCAACGACCAGTGCGCCGACATGCTCCCGGGCCATCATTGCGAAGTTCTGTTCGAATTCAATTTCGGTGTTTGCATGCAAGACGAGCAGCCGCCGGCCAAGCGCCTTTGCCGCCATCTCCACATCCTGCCTCTGGGCTTCCGCTCCCGGAACGTTGGGGTTTAGAAGGAAGCCGACCGCGCTGGCGTCCGGCACCAGTTCGCACAGCAATCCGAGCCGCTTTGAACCCAGTTCGCCGGTGAGTAGGGCGACGCCCGTGAGATTGCCGCCCGGCCGATTGAAACTGGCGACGATGCCCAGTTTCACCGGATCGTCGCCCATCACAAAGACGATCGGAATGGTCGCCGTGGCCGGCTTCGCCGCCAGCGCCGCGACTGAGCCGCCAACGGTCACCATGGCGGACACGTGAAGACCCACAAGCTCGCTCGCGAGCCCCGACAAGCGCTCATAGTGACCCTCCGCCCAACGGTACTCGATGGCGACGTTCTGGCCCTCGACCAAGCCGGTTTCGCTCAGGCCTCGGCGGAATGCAGCGGCATGAACTTCAGATTCCTTCGGCGACCGGCTGCTCAGGAATCCGACAATCGGCATCGCCGCTTGCTGCGCGCGCGCCGCGCGCGGCCAACTCACCGCCGCGCCGCCGATCAGCGTGATGAACTCGCGCCGTTTCATCGTCTGCTCCCTTGATTTTCGCCAATACAGGCGGCTGACATGATAGCGGCGCGAAGCCTGGCTGCCTTGGAGAACCCGGAACTATGGCACTAATTCCCGCCGGGTTTTGAAAATTCGGTGCTCGATTGATGGGGTACCGCGGCTATGCAGCATAACATTGGCTCGGGCGGTCGCTAATGCAAAATGTCCGCTTTCGGCCATTCGCTACCGAAATGGACCGCCCGCTTTATGTCCGTTTTGTTCGCGAAGACCGGCCACGTCGAGTAGCTGGATGCTGTTTCTGCAAGGATCATAAAATCTTTTGCGACATGGCTGCAATGACGAACGCCTGATGTCATAGTCGGAACAATCGCCGGCGACGGCGGTGGACGCCGGCGAAAGCCTGCATGGGG